>JAENVT010000321.1 GCA_016650435.1 Ilumatobacteraceae bacterium | reverse complement strand
GCCGCCCGGAAGCAGGGCAATCGTGTCGGCCAGCGCGCCGCTGCCCGATGGGCCGCACGCCGACCCGGCCGATGCGGTGCACGTCCAGGTCATCGACGCTGCTCCGGCCGGCAGTGCATCGGTGACCGACGCTCCACCGATCGCCGATGGCCCGGCGTTGGTGACCACGACCGTGTAGACGGTCGACCCGCCTGGTGTGGCTGTCAGCGTGCCGTCAGTCTTGGTGATCGACAGGTCGGCCTGGGCGACGACCGTCGTCAGGTCGGTGGCTGTGTTGTTGGCAGGAGTCGGGTCGACGCCGACTCCTGGCATGGTTACCGATGCCGTGTTGGCCAGCACACCGGTGAAGGTTGCGGCGATGGTCGCGTCGACGATGAATGTTGCCGTCGAGCCGGCCTGAAGATCGACGGTCGTGGCGATGTCGCCGCCGCCCGACGCGGTATCGCACGTGGCGAAGCCCGACGGCGTGCACGTCCACGAAACAGCCGAGAGCTGCGGCGGCATCGAGTCGTTCACGGGCGCGTTCTGAATCGTCGACGGTCCGTTGTTGGTCACGACGATGGAGTACTGGATCGTCGTGCCGGCGATGTCGGTGATGTTGCCGTCGGTCTTGGTGATCGACAGGTCGGCCTTCGGATCGATCGCGGTCGACGCCGAGGCAGCGTTGTTCGACGGATTCGGATCAGTCGCTCCAGGCGGGGCGGCCACGGTGGCCGTGTTCACGATCGTTCCCGTGGCCGATCCCGCGACTGTCCCGAGAACCGTGAACGTGACGCTGCCGCCAACGGCGAGGTCCACTGTTGTGGAGATGCTGCCATTGACCGATCCGGCGACGTCGCAGTTACCACCGGCCGACGCGGTGCACGTCCACGATGTACCGACCAGATCCGCTGGCATGCTGTCGTTGACGGGTGCATCGGCGAGGTCGCTGGGCCCGGCATTGGTGATTGCGATCGTGTAGGTCAGCGTGTCGCCAGGCAGGGCAGTCGCCAGGTCGACGTTCTTGGTGATCGACAGATCGGCGACTCGAGCGAGCGTGTCTGTGTCGGTCGCCGTGTTGTTTCCCGGATTCGGATCACTGACGCCGGAGGGTGGGGCGATCGTTGCGGTGTTCGCGATCGCAGCGTTCGACGCCGCGCTGAGCGTGCCGTTGAGCGTGAAGGTGACGGTGCCGCCAGTTGGGAGGTTGACGAGTTCGTTGATCGCACCGGCGCCGCTGGAGTTCGCGCAGGATGCCCCTGCCGTCGATGTGCATGTCCAAGTGACGCCGTTGAGGACTGCCGGAGGTGTATCGGTGATCGCTGCGCCGGTGATGTCGGACGGGCCGTTGTTGGCTGCGACGATCTGGTAGCTCATCGCCGTGCCCGGGGTGGCGGTGGCGACGAAGTCGGTCTTGGTGATCGAGAGATCGGCGACGCGTGCCAGCGTGTCGGTGTCGGTGGCCGAGTTGTTTGCGGGGGTGGGGTCGGTGGTGCCGGCTGGAGTGGTGACGGTCGCCGTGTTCACCAAGTTGGCGGTGGCTGACGATTGCAACGTCGCGGTGAGCGTGACGGTCGCTGTTGCTCCGACCGTCAGCGAGACGTTGTTGTTGATGTTGCCGGTGCCCGATGCCGGGCAAGAACCGGAGCCACTGACCGTGCACGACCAGGTTGCCCCGCTCAGCGATGCCGGCAGGAGATCGGCAACAGTGGCGGCGACGACATCGGAAGGCCCGGCGTTCGACACCGAGATCGTGTACGTCACTGCGGTGCCTGGGGTTGCCGTTGCCGAGAAGTCGGTCTTGGTGATCGCCAGGTCGGCGCTGGGGTTCAACGTGTCCGTGTCGGTTGCCGAGTTGTTGCCGGGCACCGTGTCGGTGACTCCGGCAGGAACAGTCGCGGATGCGGTGTTGGCCACCGTGCCAACGGCGGACGCGGCGACGGTTGCGGTGACGTCGAAGGTCGCCGTGCCACCCGCGAGCAGATCGATCGACGCGTTGATGTTCGCCGACCCGGAGGCCGGGCAGGTCGAGCCGGCAGAGGCGGTGCACGTCCATGTCGGGACCACGAGCGTTGCCGGCATCGTGTCGGTCACCGTCGCGCCCGCCATATTGGAGGGCCCGCTGTTGGTGACGACGATCGTGTAGTGCACTGCTTGTCCGGGCGTGGCCGACGACACGCCGTCGGTCTTCGTCACCGCGAGGTCGACGTGCTGCACGATCGTGGTCGTGTCGGTCGCTTGGTTGTTGGCCGGGGTCGGATCGATCGAGCCAACGGGCATCGACACCGTCGCTGTGTTCGACAACGTGCCGGCAGGAGTCGAGGACGCGACTATCGCCGCAACGGTGAACGTGGCAGCGCCCGATGATGTCAGGGTGACCAGATCCGACACGTTGCCGGAGCCACCGGCGCTGGCGCAGCTCGAGCCAGCCGAGGTCGTGCACGTCCACGTTGCGCCGACCAGCGCGGCGGGCAGCGTGTCACTGACAGAGGCGTTGGTGATCGTCGACGGTCCGGCGTTCGTCACGACGATCGTGTACGTGTCTGCCTCACCGGCGGCGATCGAAGTGAGTCCGTCGGTCTTGGTGATGATCAGGTCGGCCGTCGGGGTCACCGATGTTGTGTCGGCGGAGGTGTTGTTGACCGACGAGGTCTCGGTGACGCCTGCAGGTGCAGCGATGGTCGCTGTGTTGGCGATCACGCCGCTTGCCGACGCGGCAACCGTTGCAGTCACGACGAATGTCACCGTGCCGGCAGGAGCCAACGACACTGTGGTGTTGATCGCGTTGCCGGCTCCCGACGCTGGACATGTCGATCCTACCGATGCCGAGCACGTCCACGAGACGCCGCTCAGCGAGGCCGGTGCGGTGTCAGTGAACACGGCGTTGGCCGCTGCGGACGGGCCGGCGTTCGACACGACGATCTGATAGACGACCGTGTCGCCTGGCTGGGCGAAAAGATCGTTGTCGGTCTTGGTCACCGACAGATCAACCTGCGGCGACAACGTGTCGACGTCGGTAGCCGAGTTGTTGCCTGCGTTGGTATCGGTGGTTGCCGGCGGTGCCGCGACCGTCGCCGTGTTTGACAGAGGGCCGGTGGCTGCCGTAGCAACATCGGCCGTCACCGTGAAGGTCGCTGTACCGCCGACGGCCAGGTTGACCGTCGCGTTGATGTTGCCAGCACCGCCCGCGGCGCAAGATCCGTTGACGGCTACGCAGCTCCACACGGCGTTCGAAAAGCTCGCCGCGAACGTGTCGACCACGGAGGCACCGACGACGTTGGACGGACCGTTGTTGCTGACCACGATGGTGTACGTCACTGGTGTGCCCGGTACCTCGGAGGCCGACCCGTCGGTCTTGGTGATCGCCAGATCCGACTGAGGCGTCAACGTGTCGGTGTCGGTCGCCGAGTTGTTGGCTGGCGTCGGATCGATGGTGCCAGTGGCGGCCGAGACCGTCGCCGTGTTGGTCAGCGTGCCTGTGGCGCCGGCGGCGATGGTCGCCGTGATGGTGTAGGTGACGCTGCCGCCGACGGGCATGTTGACCACGTCGTTCAGCGATCCGCTGCCGCTGGCCGTGCACGGACCGACGCACGTCCAGGTGATCGAGCCGAGTGTGGCGGGGAAGGTATCGGCAACAGTGGCTCCGGCAGCGGCGGATGGACCGTTGTTGGTGGCGACGATCGTGTAGGTGACGCCGGTGCCTGGCACCGCAGAGAACACATTGTCGGTCTTGGTGATCGCCAGGTCGGTCCTGGGAACAAGCGTGTCGATGTCAGTCGCGCTGTTGTCACCCGGCGAAGTCTCGGTCACCGTCGACGGGACCGTGGCGGTCGCGGTGTTGGTCAGCGAACCCGTCGCCGAAGGGCCGATCCCGACGGTGACCACGTAGGTCAGCAGACCGCCCGGCAACAGGTTCACCGTGGCGTTGAGAGCGCCGCTACCCGATGCGGCGCACGACGACCCGGTGCTGGCTGTGCATGTCCAATTCATCGACGTTGCGCCACCTGGCAGCGCGTCGGTGACCGTGGCCCCGTTGACGACCGATGGTCCGGCGTTGTTGACGGTCACGATGTAGGTGGTGTTCGCACCTGGCGTTGCCGTCGTGGTGCCATCGGACTTGGTGACGATGAGGTTGGCCTGGGCAACGATCGTGGTGGTGTCGGTCGCGCTGTTGTCGGCCGGATCGTCGATCGTGCCGGGAGGCGCCGTGACGGCGGAAGTGTTCGACAACACCCCGGTGAATGCGGCATCGATGATGCCCGACACCGTGAACGTGGCCGACGTTCCCGACGGTAGGTCGACCGTGGCGTTGACGTTGCCGGTTGTCGGGCCTGGGTTGTCGCAGTGACCGGTGCCCGAGGCAGCACATGTCCAACTCGCGTTGGTCAACGCGGCAGGCAGCGTGTCGGCCACAGCGGCATCATTCACCGCAGACGGTCCGGAGTTGACGACGGTGATCGTGTAGGTCGATGACGTGCCGGCGACCGCGGTCGTCTGCCCATCCGTCTTGGTGATCGACAGCGCGGCAGTCGACGTGATCGCCGTGGTGTCAGTCGCCGCGTTGTTGCCGCTGTTGGTTTCGGTGACGCCTGCCGGCGCCGAAACTGTGGCCGTGTTCACGACGGAACCAACCGTCGAGCCGGCAATCGTTCCTGTCACCGTGAACTGCACCGAGCCGTTGACGCCGAGGTCGACGGTCGCGTTGATGTCACCCGAAACTGGCCCACCGGTATCACAATTGCCACCGACTCCGGCTGCACACGTCCACGTTGCACCGACCAGAGCAGCAGGAAGCGTGTCGGTGACGACGGCATTGGACACTGACGAAGGCCCGGCGTTGGTGACCACAATCGCGTAGGTATCGACGTCGAGCGGATTGGCGACGGCGCGACCATCGGTCTTGGTGATCGAGAGGTCGACTCGGGGAGTCAACGGATCGCTATCGGTTGCGGTGTTGTTGCCGACCACCGGATCGGTCACGCCTGCAGGAACGGCGACCGCTGCGGTGTTGCTGATGCTGCCAGTCGCGCCTGCCGCCACGGTTCCGCTGACCGTGTAGGTGACTGTCGCGCCGACGGGAAGGTTGACGTTGTCGCTGATCGAGCCGCTGCCCGACGCGGCACAGGTGCCGCCTCCGCTCGCGGCGCACGTCCATGTCGGCGCCGTGAGCGACGCGGGCAACGTATCGGTGATGCTCGCCCCAACGACGGCGGAGGGGCCGGCGTTCGAGGCTGTGACGATGTAACTGATCGGTGTACCCGGCACCACCGAGGCCAGTGAGTTGGTCTTGGTGATCGACAGGTCAGCAGTCGGAGTCAAGGTGTCGGTATCGCTCGCCGAGTTATTGCCGGCAACCGTGTCGACGATGCCGGCAGCGGGTGCCGCTGTCGCGGTGTTTGTCAACGAGCCAGTCGCCGCGGCATTGACTGCACCGACGATTGTCAGCGCGACGGACGTGCCGCTGGGCAGGTTGACGGTGGTGTTGATCGAACCGGTTCCGGATGCTGCCGTGCAACCGGCGCCGGCGCTGGGTGCGCACGTCCACGAGGTGAAGGTCACGCCAGCGGGTTGGGGATCGACCACGGACGTGGCGGGAGCGTCGGAAGGACCGTTGTTGGTGACGGTCACCGTGTAGGTGGTCGACTGGCCGGGAACGACGGAGGCGACGCCATCGGTTTTGGTCACGGCGACGTCAGCGCGGGGCGTCAGCGAGTCGGTGTCGGTAGCCGAGTTATTGGCGGCGTTGGTGTCGGTCACGCCGAGAGGTGCTGCGACGGTTGCCGTGTTGGTCAACGAGCCGGTGGCACCAGCCGAGACGGACGCAGTGACGGTGAATGTCGCAGTCGCACCGACGGGCAGCGTGACGGTGGTGTTGATCGCGCCGCTTCCGGACGCGGTGCAGGTACCACTGCCGGCACCCGCGCAGGTCCAGGCCATCGACGTCACGCCGGTCGGGATCGTGTCGCTCACGGCGGCGCCGACCACGTTGGACGGCCCGAAGTTGGTCACTACCACGGTGTAGACGGTGGATTGTCCAGGCACGGCCGAAGCCGTTCCATCGGTTTTGGTGATTCGGAGATCGGTCTGCGGCGTGACCGTGGTGACGTCGGTCGCGGTGTTGTTGCCAGGCGTCGGGTCGGTGACCGAGCCGGGCAGCGTGATGGTCGCGGTATTGGAGATCGCGCCGGTGGCCGAGGCGATCACCGTGGCGGAGATCGAGAACGTCGCCGACCCGGCAGGCGCCAGAGTGACCGACGCCGAGACATTGCCGCTGCCGGAAGCCGGGCACGTCGAGCCAGCCGTGGCTGAGCAGGTCCACGTTGCACCACTCAAGGTTGCCGGGATTGTGTCACTGACGGTCGCGCCTGTCACGGTCGACGGACCCGGATTGGAAGCAACGACGCTGTACGTGACAACCGAACCAGGCACCACCGTGGTGAGCCCGTCGGTCTTGGAGATCGACACGTCGGCGGTGGGGGTCAAGGTATCGATGTCGGTGGCGGAGTTGTTGCCGGAGGCGGGGTCGGTGACGCCAGCCGGGGCCGACACCGTCGCCGTGTTCGAGAGCGAGCCGGTGGCCGTCGACGACACAGCGACGACCGCGGTGTAGGTCACGGTTGCGCCGGTGGCGACAGTGGCCGTTGTCGAGATCGGCATCGCACCGGAGGCCGATCCACAACTCGCGCCGGCTGTTGCCGCACACGTCCACGTGCCCGACGTGGCACCGGATGGCAGCGCGTCCGCGACCGGCGCATTCACCGCACTCGAAGGACCGGCGTTGCCGACGACCACGGTGTATGTCGTGCTCTGTCCGGGAACGACCGAGGAAACACCGTCGGTCTTGGTGATCGACAGGTCGGTTGTTGGGTTCAAGGTGTCGGTGTCGGTTGACGTGTTGTTCGCAGGCGTCGGATCCGTCACGCCACCCGGCGCGGCGATCGATGCCGAGTTCACGAGGCTGCCCGTTGCGCCTGCGACCACCGTTGCCGTGATCGTGAACGTCGCAGTAGCGCCGACCGGGAGATCGACCGTTGTGCTGATGTTTCCGCTGCCGCTGCTCGCAGCACACGAGCCGCCGCCGGACGGCACGCACGTCCACGTTGCAGCGCTGAGCGTTGCCGGAATCGTGTCGGTCACCGGTGCCGCGACAACAGCAGATGGTCCGGCATTGCTGGCCACGATCGTGTATGTCACCGATGTGCCGGGAACCTCGGTCGCCGAGCCGTCGGTCTTGACGATCGACAAGTCGGCCGTCGGCGTCAACGTGTCGGTGTCGGCCGCGGTGTTGTTCGCAGGTGTCGGGTCGGTCACGCCTGCGGGCGGGGCGACTGTCGCGGTGTTGGCCAGGCTTCCGGTTGCTGCGGCAGAGATCAGGTCCGTGACGGTGAAGGTGACGCTGGCGCCGACCGGAAGGTTGACGGTGGTGTTGATGCTCCCACCGCCGCTCGCCGTACACGTGCCGCCGGCGGTGCCGGTGCATATCCACGTGACGCCGCTCAACGACGCCGGCATGGTGTCGGTGACGGTTGCCGCCGTCGCCGCCGACGGACCGTTATTGGCTGCAACGATCGTGTAGGTCACCGACGTTCCCGGCACCTTCGAGGCCACGCCATCGGTCTTGGTGATCGACAGGTCGGCGGAAGGATTCAAGGTGTCGGTGTCGGTTGCCGTGTTGTTCGCGGGTGTCGCGTCGGTCACTCCACCTGGCGCAGCGATTGTCGCGGTGTTGACGAGGTTGCCGGATGCCGAAGCAACGACGGTCCCCGTCACGGTGAACGTCGCGGTTGCGCCGACCGGGAGATCGACCGACGCGGTGATGTTGCCGCTGCCGCTGGCCGGGCACGCGCCGCCACCGGTGGCCGAGCACGTCCATGTCACACCGGACAATGCGGCGGGCATCGTGTCCGTAACGGTCGCCGCCGTGACTGCGGATGGCCCGGTGTTGGTGGCAACGATCGTGTAGCTCGCTGACGTTCCCGGAACCTCCGACGCCAGGCCGTCGGTCTTCGTGATCGACAGATCAGCGGTAGGCGTCAACGTGTCGGTGTCGGTCGCTGTGTTGTTCGCCGGTGTCGGGTCCGTGGATCCACCCGGCAACGCAACGGTCGCTGTGTTGGTCAACGAACCCGTCGCACTTGCAGCGATCGTGCCGGTCACAGTGAATGTCGCGGTGCCGCTCGGCAACATGGTCACCGAAGCACTGATCGAACCGGAGCCTGATGCCGGACAGGTCGAACCGGCCGACGCCGTGCAGGTCCATGTCACGCTGGAGAGCGTTGCGGGCATGGTGTCGGCGACGGTCGCAGCGACGATGGTCGAGGGTCCGGAGTTCGACGCAACGATCGTGTAGATCACCGCTGTGCCCGGCACCTTCGTCGTTGCCCCGTCGGTCTTGGTGATGACCAGATCAGCGGTCGGGCTCAGCGTGTCGGTGTCGGTCGCGGAGTTGTTTCCCGATGCCGGGTCGGTGACGCCTGCGCCGACCGATGCCGTCGCGGTGTTGGTCAGCGAGCCGGTCGCCCCGGCGGCGACCGTACCCGTGACAACGAACGTTGCAGTTGCGCCGACAGGCAGGTCGACCGAGGCGTTGATGTTGCCGCTACCCGAGGCTGGGCAGGTGGCCCCGCCGGCGACCGAGCAGGTCCAGGTCGCGCCGGTCAATACCGCGGGGAACGTGTCCGTCACGGTGGAGCCAGGCGCAGCCGACGGGCCGGGGTTCGAGACGACGATCGTGTACACCGCAACGTTGCCAGGCACCTGGGTCGTGAGGCCATCGGTCTTGGTGATCGACAGGTCAGCGCGTGGTGTCAGTGCGTCGGTGTCGGTCGAGGTGTTGTTGGCGCCGGTCGGATCGGTGCTGCCGGCAGGCGCGGCGATCGTTGCCGTGTTGACCAGCGATCCGGTCGCCGCAGACGAGATCGTGCCGGTCGCGGTGAACGTTGCGGTGCCGGAGATGCCGAGGCTGACGGTGGCGGCGATGTTGCCGCTGCCCGAAGCCGGGCAACTCGAGCCAGCAGTGGCCGTGCATGTCCAAGTCGTACCGGTCAAGGTTGCCGGGAACGTGTCGGTCACGGTTGCGCCGGTGATCACCGACGGGCCGGCGTTCGTCGCGACGATCGTGTAGGTGACGCCTTGGCCTGGGGTCGCTGAGGCGACACCGTCGGTCTTGGTGATCGACAGGTCGCCGGTTGGTGTCAGCGTGTCGGTGTCGGTGGCGGAGTTGTTGGCCGGCGTTGGGTCTGTGACCGAAGCCGGGACGGCAACGGACGCGGTGTTCGCCAAGCTGCCGGTGGCCGTTGTTGAAATGGTCGACGTCAGCGTGAACGTGGCAGTGCCGCCTGGCGCGAGAGTGACTGACGCGCTGATGTTGCCACTGCCGGATGCCGGGCAGGTCGAACCGGCCGATGCCGCACATGTCCACGTCGTTCCCGACAAGACCGCCGGGACGGTGTCGGTCACCGTTGCGCCGGTCACCGTCGATGGGCCGGCATTGGAGGCAACGATCGTGTACGTCACGGACGTGCCGGGCACCTCGCCGGCCGAGCCGTCGGTCTTGGTGATCGACAGGTCAGCGGTCGGGTTCAACGTGTCGGTGTCGGTGGCCGTGTTGTTCGCCGCCGTCGGATCGGTAACACCGGCAGCGACAGCTGCTGTGGCCGTGTTCGCCAGCGTGCCGGTTGCCGTCGAGGCGATGGTCGCCGTGAGGGTGAAGGTCGCGGTGCCGCTCGGCAGCAGATCGACCGTCGTGCTGATGTTGCCGGAGCCCGACGCCGGGCACGTGGAGCCGGCCGAAGCCATACATGTCCACGTCGCACCCGAGAGGGTGGCGGGCATCGTGTCGGTGATGGTGGTGGCGACCGCCGCCGACGGACCGGCGTTCGAGGCGACGATGGTGTAGGTCACGGTCGAGCCGGGGATCTCTGTCGCGCTGCCGTCGGTCTTGGTGATCGACACGTCGGCGCGACGGGTGATCGTGGTGGTGTCGGTAGCCGAGTTGTTGGCGGGAGTCGGGTCGGTGGAGCCAACGGGCAAGGCAACCGTGGCGGTGTTCGACACCGTCCCGGTCGCTGTCGACAGCACTGTGGCGTTGACGGTAAACGTGACCAAGCCGCCGGAGAGGACGTTGGCCGAAGCGGAGATACTGCCGGAGCCAGAAGCCGGGCAACTCGAACCAGCCGAGGCTGTGCACGTCCACGTCACGCCGGAGAGGTTCGCCGGCATGGTGTCGGTGACGATCGCGTTGGTGATGGCGGAGGGGCCGGCGTTCGAGGCGACGACTGTGTAGGTCAACGAGGTGCCGGCGTTGATGGTGGCGAGACCGTCGGTCTTGGTGATCGACAGGTCAGCATTTGGCGTCAAGGAGTCGGTGTCGGTGGCAACGTTGTTGGCCGAGTTGGTCTCGACAGCACCAGCGGGCGCGGTGATCGTCACCGAGTTGGCCAGCGAACCCGTCGCGGTCGATGACACGGCAACGATCACGGTGTACGTGACGGAACCGGCCGGCGACAGGGTTGCGGTCGTCGACATCGGCATCGTCCCGCTTGCCGCTCCGCAGGTGCCGCCGCCGCCCGCGACACATGTCCATGTGCCCGACGTTGTGCCGCTCGGCAGTGCGTCGGTGATCGACGCATTGGTCGCAGTCGATGGTCCGACATTGGACGCCACGATGGTGTACGCGACGTTGGTTCCCGGCACGGCCGAGGCAACACCATCAGTCTTGGTCACGCCGAGGTTGACGTGTGGCTCGGCGAGCACGGCAGCTGTCGCCGTGTTGTCCACTGAGTTGAGCTCGGGGATCGCCCCCGGGCCGGCAACGGTTGCAGTGTTCGACAGCGTTCCCGTGAACGTTGCCGACAGTGTCGCCGTGATCGTGTAGGTGGCCGAGTCTCCGACCTCGAGGTTGGCCGTCGTGCTCAACGAGCCGCTTCCACTGGCGGTGCAGCTGGACCCGGTCGAGGCGGTGCACGTCCATGTCGCTGCACTGAGCGCCGCAGGCAGCGTGTCGGTCACAACCACCGGCGCAGTGCCGCTGCGAGGGTATGGGCCGTTGTTGGTTGCGACGACGGTGTAGGTCACCGTCTGGCCGGGGATCACCGGTGTGGGACTGGCCGACTTGGTGACGCTGACGTCGATGCACTGCGAACCGGTGTTGGTACCGGGGGCGTCGCCGATCACGGCAGTGGTCGACGAGGCGCCCGCTGCGCCCGCAGTAGCACCGTACGCGCTCGAGGTTGCCACGTGGATCCCGTTGATGCCGCCAGTGGCGACGGTCGACGCCGTGGCCGCTGAGGTGACCACTCGCCCGCCGCCACCACCACCGCCCGGCCCGTGCTGAGAGGCGTGCGTCTCATTTCCACCGGCGCCACCGCGAGCATTGACCGTGAGACCGCCAATGCCGCTCGCCGCGCCCGTCAATGTGGTCAGCACGACCGCCGAGCCGCCCGCGCCACCACCGCCGCTGCCGTCCTGTCCGCTCGCGTTTCCGGGTGCACCATCGGCGATGATCGTTCCGGTTCCCGACAAGCTGCCGGCACGCACCAGCACCATGCCACCGCCGGCTCCACCGGCCGACGAGCCGACGGCGTTGTTGTCGCTGCCCGCGCCGCCGCCGCCGCCGAGAAAGACGCGGCTCGCGGTGCCGGGTACCACGACTCCGCCGTGACCGCCACGATCCAAGTTCGACGACCACGTGTTGCCACCCTGGCCGCCGGCGCCGCCGTTGCCGCCACCGCCGCCGCCCGAGTTCTGATCGTTGGCCGTCGGGTTGCCGTCGGTTCCGCCACCGCCGGCATTGCCCGGTGCGCCACGACCGAAGTCGCCGTTCGGGTACCCGTCGCCGACGGTGTCGAGCGCACCCGTTGTCCACTTCGCAGTGCCCGCAATGCCCTCGGCCTTTTGACCGTTGGCGGTCTGAGCCGTCGCCGTGCGGTAGTCGGTGTTGGCCAAGCCGGTCGCACCGCTGCGGGTGCGTTGAAGGCCTGGGCGGAAACCTTGACCGGTGGTGTCGATCGTTGTTCCGTTCAGGTTGAGGTCGTTGGCGACATCGAGTGCCACGATGCCACCGCTCGAGCCATCCCAGGCGACGGCGAGAGGAGGCGTCGCTGCCGTGAACGAGGCCGACGAGTACTGCGGCACGCGTACTACTTGGAAGCGTTGCTGACCCTGTGTCGCCGACTCGTTGGCGTTGACGAATGTGTTGACGAGCCCGCCGTTGGCGCCGGCGCCGTTGAGGCCGACGACGGCACCGACCACTGACCGCACCGTGGCGTACTCGTACTGCCCGGCAATGAACGAGGTGTTGAGGTAGCCCGACGCCGTCGCCGATGACACACCGTCGCCGTACGCGTCTGTATTGGTGGAGTCGATCTGCGCGCCTTGCATCTGAACAACCAAGACGAGATCGCCCACGGCGATCGGCGTGGCCGAGCCGCGGCTCGCGCCAACCGTGACGGTGGTGCTTGCCGTGCCCGCTGTGATCGTCGTCAGCCCCGGGTAGTAGGTGTCGATCACACCGGTCGCGCTCGTCGTTCCGGTCAGCGGAGGTGTGGCACACAACGCCGCTGCAGCAGCCGACGAGACGAATAGGCCGGTGCCGACGAGAACAGACGCGCCGACGAGGGCCGTCGCGAGGGCGCTACTGCGCAGGCCACTCCGCCGGCGCGCCCTGCGGGGCGAACTTCCGCGGTCAGGCATGGCTCGGGGAGCCCGCCCGTCCTACCGTTACTAGTGAGTCACAGTCGGAGCGCGCTGCATCCCTACGCTCATCGATGCCGCGGCCGGGCCATCCGTTCGTCGAACGGATTGCACCACTCGGGCGCACGCATTGTGTCGTTGTCCCTGTTCCCACCACGTTTCTCATCGGCAAACTTGCCGAGACCTTGACAGTTCAATACTGTGCATTTGATTTGCATATATGCATATGTGCAGTCGTGCGCTACGATCCAGCTCATGACTTTAAAGTCACGACATGTGACGCTGGGAGCTGCATGAGCCAGCTGCCCCCTCCCATCCCGCTCGCACCGTTGGGCGAGGTCATCACCGTTGCCCATACCAAAGGCGGCGCCGGTAAAACGTCGCTCACGTTCAACCTCGCCTACGCCCTGTCGACGTGCGGGGCGCGAGTGCTCGTCATCGATCTCGACCAGCAGACCGGGCAATCGGTATTTCTCGGCGACGCCGCTCCGCGACGCACGCCCGGCATGCGAGACGTTGCCGATGTCGGCGCGGTACTGCTCGGTCGCGCCGAGATGGACGAGGCGCTCATACGCGACGTCCACCCAAACCTCGACGTGCTTCCCGCAGACGAAGTCTCCATGGGTCATGCCGGTAGGCAGCTCACCGATCCTTGGGTGCGCAGCCGCTTGGTCGACCTTCTCGACGCGGCGCGTGAGCGGTGGGACATTGTTCTCGTCGACACGCCGGGTCATCAGTCGGGCGTGGTCGCCGCTGCGCTCAGCGGATCGTCAGGTGCGCTCGTCCCGATGGTGCCAGAGGCCGGGCCGGTCACGGAGCTCCCGACAATTCTCAACGCGATCCGAACAAGCGCCGATCTGAACGCGCGCCCCGAGGTCTACGGCATCATCAGAATGCGCATCTGGGGCGCCAATGTCTATCGACGAGTTGCCGAAGAACAGATCCGCGAGATCGCCGAGCGATTCGAGGTCCCATTGTTCCGCAACAAGATTCCCGAGGATGCAAAGTTCGGCGAGGCCCATCTTGTCGGCCTACCGGTCGGCGCGTATCACCACACCGCCCGATCGGCAACCGCCTACCGTCACGTCGCCTACGAGCTGATCCAACGCCGAGGTTGGCGCTTCGCCGTTCCCGAGTTGGTCTAGTGCCCACCTCGAAGCGCGACGAGTTGGCCAAGCGGTTCGCCGATCGGCTGCAGAAGGCTCCCCCGCGCACCGGTGGAGATGCTGACGACTCACCGGTTCCGCCACTCCGAGCATCGTTGACCCACCCTTCACGGCACCGCCTCGAACCGCGCGGTCGCGGCACGGCGGGTGGCCGGCTCCGCGGTCATCTCGTACCCCACGCCTTGCACGCCGATGCCCGCCGGCTGAAGCTGTCGCTACAGGCCCACGGAGGCCACCGCGTGACTTGGGACGACGTCGCCACAGAGGCGCTGGAGTTGTTGCTCGCCCAACGTGGCGAGCTTGCCCGCCGACTGGCCGATGTGCGTCGATTGGCAGAGCAGTCGACTGTCGGGCCGCGTCTCATTCAGGCAACGATCCCGTTTGATCTCGATCATGCGCTCGGCGAACTTCGGCTCGACCTCGCCGAGGAGTTCGGTCGCGACATCCCATACGAGCAACTGTGGGCTGCTGCGCTGCTGCTCTGGCTTCGTGCTCACCGGTAACGGCAACTCGCTGTGAGCGACGAGACGCAACGACACGCCACCAACCTCGAGCTGTTCCTCGACCTCGTCTTCGTCTTCGCGGTCACGCAAATCGCCTCTCTCGTCAGCCACGAGCTGACGCTCGCGGGCTCGGCGCGTGGCGTGCTGATCGCTTGGCTGGTCTGGTGGCAGTGGTCGCAGTTCACCTGGGCGGGGTCAGCCATCGATCTTCAGGCGCGTCCGAACACACGGGTGCTGGTGCTGTGCACGATTCCAGCAACGCTGACGATGGCCGTGTCGATACCCAACTCCTTTCACGAATCGGGCCGGTGGTTCGGCATTGCCTACATGGCGGTGCAGTTGTTGGTGCTCGCCATGCAGGGCATCGAGGCGTGTCGCGTTGCAGCGACGCGACAGGCGTTCATCGACTTCGCCACGTTTGCGTCGATCGCCCCGCTGTTCGTCGTTGCCGGTGGCATTGCCCACGACGGAACTCGGGTGACGTTGTGGATCATCGCCGCGCTTGCCAACGTCGTCAGCGCGATACGCGGCGCGTCCGGCGAGTGGGTGATCAACCCAGTGCACTTCGCCGAGCGACACACGCTGTTCGTCATCATCTCGCTGGGTGAGGCGTTGGTGGCAATCGGTGCCACGGCATCAGATATCGGACTGTCGCTCACGATCTTCATTGGACTCGTCAGCGCGACCGCCGTGGCATGCGTGGTGTGGTGGGTCTACTTCGCGTTCATCCCTGAGGTCGCCGAACACACGCTGGAGCAGTCGCGCACGGCACAACGCGGCCAGGTGGCGCGCGATCTGTTCACCTTCGGACACTTCCCCATCGTCGCCGGCATTCTCGCCTACGCCGTCGTGGTGAAGCACATGGTTGCGGCTCCGAAGGCGACGCTGCCGTACGCCGACCGATGGCTGCTGATCGCAGCTTTTGCCATACTCGTTGGTGGATGCCTGCAGATCCAATGGCAGGTCCAGCGACGACTCGCCATCGAACGCTTCATTGCTGTCGGCGCGATAGCGACGTGGTTGCTCGTCGGCGCATCGCTGCCAGGATGGGCAGCCGTTGTCGGCATCGCGGCAATTCTGGCTCTGATGCAGTCCATCACCTGGCGGCGATTCCACAGCCGCGAGCTCGCCGACGTCGGTCATGTCGCGTAGCTCGTCAAGACTGGCGCGCCATCCGTAACAGCAAGAGGTCGTAGGCGATCTTCAACGACCCGGCGATGATCAACGGCCAGCCGAAGTTCGAACGATCGAGCATCCATCCGGCGGCGATCGGTGGCAGCGCCGAGGCCAGGCTGCGTGGCACGTTGGTCACGCTGGCTGCGGCCGCCCGCTCCGCCGGCGTGACTACCGACATCACGTACGCGTTGCGCACGGGAACGTCCATGCTCGACAGCAGGCTGCGAGCAATCAGGCAGGCGACGGCCAGTGGTGCGCTCGGCATCAGCGCTGCGCTGATCAACAGGATCTGTCCGGGGAGATGTGTGAAGGCCATCGTTCGCAGTGGGCCGATGCGCCGCTCGATCCGCACAGCAATAAACCCGGACGCAGCCGCGAGGATCTGCATGACCGCCAGTACCGCGCCGGCCTTGCCCACCGAGAAGTGATGTCGACGCAGCAGCCACAACACCAACAACGACTGCACGGCAAAGCCACCGCCGAACGCGTCGAGACTGAACAGAGCGGCAAGTTTGTAGACGACTCGCTTCGATGGGCCGAGCGGCGTGGGTGGCGCGGGCTGTGCCGCGGCCTCGACCAGGGGCGACATCGTCGCGTAGACGCCGAGCATGGCGAAGCCGGCGAAGGTGTAGATGAGAAACACCGATTCCGGTTGCCAATGGAATCGCGCCGGCAACCCGGCCGACAGCGCCCCAAGCGAGGCGAGTGCTCCGCCGAAGAACGAGTAGCGGGCGAAGGTGTGCGAGCGACGTTCGTCGCTAGTGGTCAATGGCAGCAGCGACTGCTCGATGGGCTGCACAACGCTGACGTCGCTTCCGCTGGGGTTCATGGTGCCGATCACGCCAAAGGCCAGCAGCAACGGAAACGAGGTCGACGTGAAGAAGACCAATCCGGTGAGCACCATCAAAACCGCGCCGGCGCGCAGCAACAGGCGGCGCTCGAAGCGCCATCCCCACGTGCCGGTGAACATCGTGAGCACCGCCGAGCCCAGCAGCATGCCGGTCACGATCACACCGATGCGCGTCGCGCTGTAGCCCAATTGGTTGCCGAGGTAACCGGCAAGCGATGCAGCGACCAGCCCGTCGGCATACCCGCGCAGGCCTCGTGTGGCGATGAGGCGCCGGCCGTCGGGGGTGATCACCGCCCCTTCTCTAGCCGATGGCGCTGCGATCGCATAGTCCCCCGAAGGAGTTAGACGTTGACGGTGATTCGGCCGTCGACGGAATCGACGGTGATCGTGTCTCCCTCGACGGCTTTGCCTTCGAGAATGAGAATGGCTGCGGGATCGCTGATCTCGCGCTGGATCACACGCTTCAACGGGCGGGCACCGAACGATGGGTCGTATCCGTCGTGGGCAAGTTGCGTCAACGCCGCGTCGGTGACGTTGAGGGTCAGGCGTCGCTCGATCATCCGGTTGCGCAGGTGCTCCAGTTGGATCGTGACGATGCGCGAGAGATCGGCCTCGGTCAGGGAACGGAATCGAATGATGTCGTCGACGCGGTTGATGAACTCCGGCTTGAAGAATGACGATGGATCACCCTGCAGGTTGCTGGTCATCACCAATACCACGTTGGTGAAATCGACAGTGCGGCCCTGACCGTCGGTCAGGCGACCATCGTCGAGGACCTGGAGCAGGACGTTGAAGACGTCGGGATGGGCCTTCTCGATCTCGTCGAGCAACACAACGCTGTACGGCCGACGTCGCACCGCCTCGGTCAACTGGCCGCCCTCGTCATATCCGACGTAACCGGGAGGCGCGCCGATCAGCCGGCTGACGGAGAACTTCTCCATGTACTCGCCCATGTCGATTCGGACCATGGCGTGCTCGTCGTCGAACAGATACTCGGCGACGGCTCTGGCGAGCTCGGTCTTGCCAACACCCGTGGGCCCAAGGAACATGAACGAACCGATGGGACGATTGGGGTCGCTGAGGCCCGCACGTGACCGCCTGATTGCATTTGCAACAGCAGTGACCGCCTCATCCTGACCGATCACGCGCTGGTGCAGAAGCTCCTCGAGCTTCACGAGCTTGGCCATCTCGCCTTCCATCAACCGCGTGACGGGCACACCCGTCCACTTGCTGACGACCTCGGCGATGTCTTCGGCGTCGACCTCTTCTTTCAACATGCGATGACCCGATTGCAATTGGTCGAGATGCTCGGTGGCCTCGGCGATGCGACGCTCGAGCTCTGGCATTCGGCCGTAGCGAATCTCTGCAGCAACCGCGAGATCGGTCTCGCGTTCGAGCTGCTGGCCGAGCTGGCCCGACTCTTCTTTCAGCGAGCGAATCGCGTCAATCGCCTGCTTCTCGCCCTCCCAGTGCTGCTTCATCTCGTGCGCTTGGGCGTTGAGGGTGGCAAGCTCGTCGACGATCGCGTCGAGCCGCTCCTTGGACGCCGCGTCGGACTCCTTCTCCAGCGCGACCTGCTCGATCTCCAGTTGCAGGATGCGACGCTGGACGACGTCGATCTCGGTGGGCAACGAGTCGATCTCGATGCGCAGCTTGCTGGCAGCCTCGTCGATGAGATCGATGGCTTTGTCGGGCAGGAAGCGATTGGTGAGATAGCGGTTGCTGAGCACGGCAGCGCTAACAAGCGCAGAGTCTTGGAT
>JAENVT010000320.1 GCA_016650435.1 Ilumatobacteraceae bacterium | reverse complement strand
GAGCTCGGCCATGCATTCGCCGCCCGGGCAACGGGTGCGCGCGCCGAGATTTCGCTCGACTTCCTCGCTGGCTACGCCTCGTTCGTCCCGACCAGGGAGTTGAAGCGATGGGAGCGTGCCGGTATCAGCGTTGCCGGTCCGGCAATACAGATCGTTGTCAGCGTGATCGCGTTGCTGTTGATCGGTGTCAGGAACCCGCTGTTCTTGCACAGCGGTGAGTCTGTCGCTGCGCAGGCGCTGTGGTTCGCTGGGCCATTGATCGGGTTCTTCAACCTCGTGCCGATCCTGCCGCTGGACGGCGGCAACATCGTGCTCGCCGGCCTCGAGGCTCTGGTCGGCAAGAAGGCGCGCGACATGATGCTCTACGGAAGCCTCGTCGTCACGATTGCCGGCGGGCTAGCGGCGTTGTCATTGCTCAGCGACAGCCGGTTCGGGCGCATGGCTGTGTACGGCGCCATCTTCCCGCTGATGGCCCAGTTGCAGATGTTGCGTGCGCGAACCGAGTCGAAACAGTCGAACAATGGACTCTCTGCTGCCGCGATCGCCGAGACGGCAGCGTGGCGCGACAGCGACTTGTCGCGCATGGTGCCCCACCAGATCCCATCGCCCTGGTACCGCGCCAATCAACAACTGCACCAGACCAGCCCCGAGATCGCCCGTGCCGTGCTGCTCGACTCGTTCGCCTACACCGGTCAACCACTGTGGTTGCCGCCCGACGCCGCCGACGAGCAGACCCTGCGAACCCTCGTCGCCCTGCTCCCCCAGCCACTGCCGACGGGCAATCCCTACGCCGAGCAAGCACTTGCCGGCATCCTCGTTCGCCTCGGCGAATTCGACACGGCAGCTCACTACGCCGCCGACTCCTTCCGCCGTTCGCCCTCGGCGATTGCCGCATTTGCGGTTGCCCGCAGCGCCGCGTCACTGGGCGATCGCGAGACCGCTCTCGGCTGGCTCCGCGCCGCCGAGAACCTTGCGCCACCGGCGTGGATCAATCAGTCGTTGCAACAGGCCCCCGCGCTTGCCCAGCTCGCGGGCGAGTCGACGACCGCCGGCGAATACGGATCGCGCTAGCTCGCGTCGAGCTGCGCCGACAGCTTCTTCGGCGCGATCAAGCAGTACGAGGTTCGGATGAGCTCGTCGATCTCGCCCCAGTCCACCGAACCCGAGGTGAGATCCATCCTCACCCACCCGCCGCGAGCGAGGTACGGCGCCGGCGTGAACCGCGAGTCGTCGAGCAGCGCGGGAAGCTCGTCGCGATCCGCCTTCACCGTCAAACTTCCACCCTGACCAGGGAATGCAAAGATCTTCTTGCGCACCCGGAAGTTGATGTCGGTGCCCCATGTGACCTCTTCGGTCACCTCCGGTAACGCCATCGCGATCGAACGCATCCGCTCGAGGTTCTTCGCCAAGGCCTTCGCCGTCGCCGCCATATTTTCAGTCTCGCGCGCCGCCGTCTTGGCCACGCTTGACGTAGGCCAGAACGTGCGTGGTGCCGACCGACGTGATCGTGCCGATCGGAGCGCCGTCGTGCATGATCGCCACGCCCGGTGTGTCGTCGCTGCGTCGTGGCAACAACTCCAGATGGCGTGGCGCCGTCGAACCTCTGCTGTTCATCCGTTCGACCAATTCCTGCCCGGGATAGCAGCCTTTGGTGAAGCTGATCGCGACATCGTCGAGGCCGGTCTCAGCCGGGATCGACTCGCCTGGGACGATCTCGGCACCCATCTTCGGCCACGCGGCAGCGATGCGACCATCGTCGTCAACCGTGTGATCGTCGGCGCTCGCCGCCGAGGCTTCGACCGCCTCGACCGTCGCCTTCACACGGATCTTGAATCGGTTGAGGCGCGCTTCCAATGCCGGTCCGTATCCGGGGTCGGTGTCGAGCTCAAAGCGATCGTCGCCGGCCATCTTCACCCGCGCGAGCACGTCGACTTTGCCTGTTGGCTGTAGGAAGAACGTCCACCGCTCGTCACCCACGGTCATGTCGCGCAGGTCCTGCGAGGCCTGCGATTGCAGATACGTCGCCGCATCGGGGCCATCGATCACGACGACATCTCGACGATCACCGAGCCAACTTGTGTCCATGATCACAGTGTCGCAGCGGTACCGCCGGATGCCACACTGTGGGCATGGCAGATCTCGACCGAGTGGCCGTTCGTGTCTCCGATGGCCTCCGCAAGACGTTGTCCAGGATCAGCTCACTCGCGCTGGGAATCGCCGCGATCGCTGCGGTCATCGGTGTCGCCACGTTCTTCACGGGCTTGTGGATCTTCACTGGCAGCCGCCCAGCGTGGATCGTGATCGGTGGCGCAGTCTGTCTGGCACCACCGGCCGCCGCATTGCTCGCCTGGTTCTACGTTCGGGTCACGTTGCGGGTCGCTCCGGCCCTCCTCAGCAACGTTCGTACGCTCCTCGAGGGATCGCAGAAAGCCGCGAATGTGCTGATCAACTACGACACCGGTGAGCGGCTGGCCAGCACCGCCAAGTCCTTCGGTGATCTGCAGTTGGATCTGAAGGAACGGCGCAAGGAATTTCCGGCGTTGTACCTGGGAATTCGAGCAATCTGCAGTGTCCCCGGCCTGGCGGCAATCGCGTTCCTCGGAACCCTCGCCGTCGGCGCCCTAGGCACCATCCTCCTGATCGCCGGCCTGCTCAAGTAACCCTGCGGGCTACGCGGGGGTGTTGGCGGCGGATCGTTGGGCAGTCATCCGGCGCGCTGCCGGGACGGCGGCGAGCAGGGCCGCGGCTTTGTTGCGGCACTCGAGGTCTTCTTCGTCGGGGATCGAATCGGCGACGATGCCTGCACCCGCCTGGAACGAGGCGCCGTGCGCGCCGACGAACATCGTGCGGATCGCGATCGCCGTGTCGAGGTTGCCGCTGAAGTCGACATATCCGACGACGCCGGCGTACGGACCGCGTTTCACCGGCTCGAGGGCATCGATGATCTCCATCGCCCGCACCTTCGGCGCACCACTGACAGTCCCAGCGGGAAGCGTGGCGCGCAGCACGTCGATCGGCGTCTTGCCATCGACCAGTTCGCCGCTGACCTGCGAGGTGAGGTGCATTACGTGGCTGTATCGCTCGAGCGTCATCAGCTCGTCGACGTGCACGGTGCCGAACTTGGCGATGCGACCGACATCGTTGCGGGCCAGGTCGACCAGCATGATGTGCTCGGCAACCTCTTTCGGGTTCTCCTTCAACTCGCCGGCCATGCGCCGATCGTGGTCGTCGTCACGCCCGCGGCGACGGGTACCGGCGATCGGCCGGCTGATCACCTTGCGACCGAGCACCTGCACCATCGGCTCGGGGGAACTGCCGACGATGGTGATGTCGGGGTGCTTGAGAAAATACATGTACGGGCTCGGGTTGACCTGGCGGAGCACGCGGTAGAAGTCGAACGGATCGGCGCCGAGATCGATGTCGTAGCGCTGCGACAACACGACCTGGAAGATATCTCCTTCGACGATGTGCTCTTTGGCGACCTCGACGGCCTGCTGATACATGCCGTTGGGCATCGTGCTGCGGACAGCCGGCATTTCGTCATCGGCCTGCGGCGGCGCAACCGGCACGTAGGCGAGCGGGCGGGCGAGGTCGGCAACGGCCCGTTCGACGCGGCAGATCGCTGCGTCGTATGCCTGATCGAGAGCGTCGATGTCCATCCCCAGAACCGGAACGCTTTCGATGAGGTAGACACGCTGACGCCAGTGATCGAACGCAGCGAGCGAGCCGATGATGCTCATCGCCGCGTCGGGCAACTGACGATCGTCGCGGGGTACATCGGGAAGCCGCTCAACCTCGCGCACGACGTCGTAACCGAGATAGCCCATGACGCCACTTTGCAAAGGCGGCAGATCGGCGATGATAGGCGCGCGATAGATCCGCAGTAGCTCGTCGAGGGCAGCGAGCATGCCTCGATCGAGCGGCACCGACGACGGCACGTTGCCGAACGTGGTGATCGTCCCATCGCGCAACTCCAGCGTCGCTACAGGGTCGCGGCCGACGAAGCTGTAGCGACTCCACCGTTCGCCATGCTCCACCGATTCGAGGAGGAACCCAGAGCCATCGCCGACCAACTTGGCGTAGGCCGCGACCGGGGTCTCTAGGTCGGCTAGCACCTCAGTCCACACTGGCACCACTGTGTGCTCACCCGCCAGGGCGCGGAACTCGTCGCGGCTCGGCCGCATGCGCAGGCTGCTCATTCGCCGAACCGGCGGAAGAAGCACGAGTACGCGCCGGTGTGGCAGGCACCCTTGCCTTCCTGTTCGACCAAGAAGAGCAACACGTCACCGTCGCAGTCGTAGTAAGCCTCGCGCACGAACTGCCGATCGCCGCTTGTGTCGCCCTTGCGCCACACCTCTTGACGGCTGCGGCTCCAGTACACCATCCGGCCCTGTTCAAGAGTCATCTTCAATGTTTCGGCGTTCATCCACGCCATCATCAACACAGCCTTGCTCTCGACATCTTGGGCGATGGCCGCCACCAGACCGTCGGCGTTGTACGACACGGTCGACAGTTGCTCCTGAGTTGCTTCGATCCTCACGCCGCTCGGCATGGGCGACATGCTACGGCGAGGCCAGCCGAGCCAGCCCGAAGATAATCAGCACTACAGGTACAGGCCGGTGCTGGCTTCGATACGACTGGCAGCCACCGCGTGCAGATCGCGTTCGCGCAACATGATGTAGTCGTTACCGCCGACTTCGACCTCGTAGCGGTCGTCGGGGCTGAACAAAACGCGGTCACCAACCTCGGCGGACCGCACGTTCTGGCCGAGAGCAACGACCTCGGCCCACACCAATCGCTTGGAGATCTGCGCGGTTGCAGGGATGAGGATCCCACCCGAGGACCGACGCTCGCCGTCTTTGTCGGGGATGTGAACCAGCAGCCGGTCGTTGAGCATCTTGATCGGCAGCTTTCCGTCGTCAAGGGCCACGGCGGCAGGGTACCTCCGGGCGATTGGTTATGCCACTGCCTTGTCGATCCTGGCCAGGATCTCCGGCGTGAGCAGCGGAAGCACATCGATCGCGGCGAAGTTCTCGCTGACTTGACTCGCCCGGCTGGCACCGGTGATGACGCTCGACACGTTGGGGTTCGAAGCGCACCACGCCAGGCTCATCTGCGCAAGCGAACAGCCGAGCTCGTCGGCGATCACGCGCAGCCTGTCGACCTTCGCAAGGGCCGCCTTGTCGGACAACGCCGACCCGAGCCATTCGTAGCCGGCGAGCGCGCCGCGCGAGTCGGCGGGGATGCCGTTCTGGTACTTGCCGGTCAGCAGACCGGAGGCCAATGGACTGAAGATGGTGGTGCCCAGGCCGATGTCGGTGTACAACCTGGCGTACTCCTTCTCTACTCGCCTGCGCTGGAGCAAGTTGTACTGCGGCTGCTCCACCACCGGCTTGTGTAGATGATGCCGTTCGGCAATCTCCCACGCGGCGCGGATCTCATCGGCCATCCATTCGCTGGTGCCCCAGTACAACGCCTTGCCTGAAGTGATGATGTCGTGCATCGCCCGCACGGTCTCCTCGATGGGCGTGTTGGGATCGGCGCGGTGGCAGTAGATGAGGTCGAGGAAGTCGACGCCGAGGCGCTCGAGCGAGCCGTCGATCGCCTGCATCAGATATTTGCGGTTGAGCGTGTTGGCCATGTTCGGCACGCTCTCGATGCCCCAGAAGAACTTGGAGCTGAGCACGAAGTTGGAACGCCGCCATCCCAGTTCGCGAACGACGCGCCCCATGATCGCCTCGCTCTCGCCGCCGGCATATGCCTCGGCGTTGTCGAAGAAGTTGCAACCGGCGTCGTACGCGGTCTGCATGCATTCCATCGCCAGGTCGTCTTTCATCTGCGTGTCGAACGACACCCAGCTGCCGAACGAGAACACCGAGACCTGCAGGCCACTGCGGCCCAATCGGCGGTACACCATCTTGTCTTTTGCGGACTTGTTGGCCATCGCTTTCTCCTTTATGAAGTAACTGGTCGAACATTGATTCCGGCGGCCGCCATGGCCACTTTGGCATCGGCGATCACGTGCTCCCCAAAGTGGAAGATGCTGGCAGCCAACACACCCGTTGCGCCGCCTTCGATGATGCCGTCGATGAGGTGTTGCATGGTACCCACTCCTCCGCTGGCGATCACGGGGACATTGACGTTTTCGGCGACGGCCGAAGTGAGCTCGAGGTCGAACCCTTCGCGGGTGCCGTCGCGATCCATCGACGTCAACAAGATCTCACCGGCGCCGAGCCGGGCGGCCCTGACCGCCCAATCCAACACGTCGATGTCGGTCGGAGTCCGACCGCCGTGGAGATACACGTCGAAGCCGAGCCCGCTGGGCCGTCGCTTCGCATCGATGGCGCACACGCAACATTGCGATCCGAACTCGGCAGCAATCTCGCTGATGAGTTCGGGCCGCTGCACCGCCGCTGTGTTGACGCTGACCTTGTCGGCCCCGGCGCGCAACATCTTCCTGGCGTCGTCGACGACGCGGATACCTCCACCAACGGTCAACGGGATGAACACCTGCTCGGCGGTGCGATAGACGACGTCGACCATCGTGTCGCGACCATCCGACGAGGCGGTGATGTCGAGGAAGACCAGTTCGTCGGCGCCCTCGGCGTCGTATCGAGTGGCGAGTTCAACGGGATCGCCGGCATCGCGCAAGCCGACGAAGTTGATCCCTTTGACAACTCGACCGTTGGTCACGTCGAGACATGGGATGACCCGAGCGACCTTCACGTCCGCAACGCCTTCAGCGCCTCGGCCACCGTGAACCGGCCTTCGTAGATCGCCTTGCCAGTGATGATGCCGGCGATCCCCGCGATCTTGGCCAGCGTGGCGATGTCGGCAAGTGACGACACACCGCCGCTCGCGATCACTGGCGCCGACGATCGAGCAGCGACGGCGGCGAGACCGTCGACATCAGGCCCCTCGAGCATTCCATCTCGGGCGATATCGGTGATGACGAACGCGCTCGCGGACGGGAACCATCCCAAGGCCTCGTCGAGCGATACGCCGGCACCTTCTGTCCATCCGTGCACGGCGACTTCACCGTCGCGATGATCGAGACCGACGGCTACGTCGACCACCTGCGCTGCGGCATCGACCAATTCCGGATGTTGGATCGCGGCGGAGCCCATCACCACGCGGGCTACACCGGCGTCGGCCAAATCCTGGGCGTCGGTCAGCGCTCGAACGCCGCCACCGGTCTGCACACGTGCACGCCCCGTGAGGGCCGAGGAGATAGCCGCGACGACCGGCCGATTCTGCGGCGACCCGGATCGCGCCGCATCGAGATCGACCACATGGATCCACGTCGCGCCGGCGTCGGCAAACGAGCGGGCCACAGCTACGGGATCGCTGCCGTACACCTTGGCGTCGCCGTAGTCGCCTTGCGTCAGGCGCACGACGTGGCCGTCGTGCAAGTCGATCGCTGGGAAAAGTTCGACCATCATCCGACCGACGTCTCCGCGGCGATCCGCACGAAGTTGCCGAGCATCGCCAGACCACTCGCGCCGGACTTCTCCGGATGGAACTGCGTCGCAAACACGTTGTCACGACGAAAGGCGGCGTTGACGACACCGCCATACGAGCAGGTCGCCGCGACCACGTCAGGATCATCGGGAACGGCGTGTAGTGAATGAACGAAGTACATCCACGCTTTAGGCGGCAGTGCGGTGAACATCGGATCGTCGGGCAGCGCCAGGGACAGTTGGTTCCACTGCATCTGCGGGCGCGGCAGCTCAGACCCCAACCAGCGAATGCTTCCCGGGATGATGCCGAGCCCAATCGCCGTATCGTCTTCCTCGCTGGCTTCGAACAACATCTGCATCCCAACACAGATACCCAGAAACGGCCGGCCGGAATCGACCGCGTCCTCGACTGCATCCTCGAGATCGGCGTCGCGCAATGCCGCCATGCACGCACCGAATGCACCGACCCCGGGAAGCACCACCGCGTCGGCATCGGCAATCAATCCGTGATCGACCGTCAGCCGTGCATCGGCTCCGCAGTGTTGCAAGGCTTTCTGCGCGGAGCGCAGGTTTCCGATCCCATAGTCGAGAACGGCGATCAGCGGCAGTTCGCTCACGGTCAGAGCACGCCTTTCGTGGACGGCACCTGCGCACCCTCGACTCGCACCGCGTCGCGAAGACAGCGAGCCAGACCCTTGAACACCGCCTCGATGATGTGATGCACATTGCGACCGCTCCGCAACGTGACGTGCAACGTGATGCCGGCAGCCGTCGCGAACGATGCCACAGCGTGTTCGGCGAGTTGCGGATCGAACGGCGGGTTGCCCAGCGGCAGGCACTCCGGTAGCTCGACCTCCCACGCCACGAAGGGTCGACCCGACAGGTCGAGAGCTATCTCGACGAGAGCCTCGTCGAGGGGGAACAGACCGCTCGCAAATCGGCGCACGCCGGCCTTGTCGCCGAGCGCCTGTCGGAACGCCTCACCGAGGCTGATGGCAACATCCTCGACGGTGTGGTGCGTGTCGATGTGCAGATCACCAACGGCGGCGATTCGTAGATCGAAGCCACCGTGTTTGCCGACCTGCTCGAGCATGTGGTCGTAGAACGGAATGCCCGTCGACACCTCAGTCGTACCCGACCCATCGATCTCGATCGTCAGATCGATCGACGTCTCCTTTGTTGACCTGTGAACCGCGCCGCCGCGACTCATTGCAAGATCTCGGTGATCGCTGCAAGAAACTCGTCGTTCTCTTCTCGGGTGCCGACCGTGACGCGCAGGCAGTCGGCCAGTCGCGGCCACCCCGAACAATCGCGAATCAGGATGCTGCGATCGAGCAACTCCTGCCATACCTGCCTGCCTGACTTTGAATGAGGTCGAAATAGGATGAAGTTGGCGCCGCTGGGAAACACGTCGAGGTCAAGTTTGCCGAGCGCCGCTGAGATCCGCTGGCGTTCAGCGACGATCTGTTGGACGCGGGAATCCATTTCGTCGGTGAACTGCAGTGCCAATCGACCAGCGATCTGCTTGGCCGCATCGAGGTGATACGGAAGAGCCACCTTGTCGAGCTCGGCAACGAGCCACGACGGGCCGACTAGGTATCCGAGCCGGCTTGCCGCCATTGACCAGGTCTTCGAGAACGTACGAGTCACCACGATCGGTATCGACTCGTCGATCATCGTCAGCGCCGACCATTCTGTGAATTGTCCATAGGCCTCGTCGACCACCACCAGCCCCTGTTGCGCGGCGAGCACCCTTTCCACGTTCGACGCCGGCTCGACCAGCCCGGTCGGATTGTTGGGCGAGCACAAGAAGGTGACTGCGGGCTGAGTCGCATTGATCAGTTCGATTGCCGAGTCGATATCGAGACGGAAGTCGGGCCCGCGTTCTCCTTCGACAACCGTCGAGCCGGTGAGCCGAGCGATGTGGCCGTGCATCTGGTAGGTCGGCTCGAACGTGACGACCCGTCGACCGGCACCGGCGTAAGCCAACAACACCGTTTGCAACACCTCGTTCGAACCGTTCGCTGCGAACACTTGATCAGGCAGTACGTGATGCGATTCTGCGATCGCCGCCCGCAGTGCAGCCGCGCTGCGATCCGGGTACCGATGCCATTCGACCCGCGACAATTCTGCGGCGAACGCATCGCGCCATGCGGCTGGTGGAGGCGTCGGTGCTTCGTTGGTATTGAGGCGAATGCGTACGTCGACCTGCGGCGAGTGATAACCCTCGAGAGATCGCAGGTCGTCGCGTACCGTCACCGAATGCACAGGTGGCCACGATACCGACAGCGCCGCAATCGAGGAACTCTCGATTTCGCAATGAGTCGCGCCAGACTGGGACGATGAACGATCCCGTTGCCGCAACTCTGACGGTTATCGCCGAACACGTAGAGCGATATCGGCAACAGCTGGCGGAGGTCGGCCCGTTGGAGATCCCAGCGGGGCGCGAGGATCTCCGGGCGGCGGTTGGCGAGGCCGAGCAAGGGTTGCGCAATGCCGGGCGCCTGTTGCGCCGGGCGTTGAAGCTGATCACCTGAAACCGGCAAAAACACTGGCCCAAAAAGCGGCGACGGCCCCGAGAACCGGGGCCGTCGCTCTGCAATGCTAGGCGGCGGATCCCAGCATCGCCCGCAAACCAGGTGGCGGGAACCTGGTTGGTGAATTCACTATACACCGAATCGATTTCTTCGCAAGCCGCCACTCTCCGTAGTTTTCGAGCTATTTTCGTGACGCTCGGCGCGGCACCCGCGACGACGGGCAAATGTCTTCGAGCACACATTCGAAGCAGTTCGGGCGTTTCGCGTCGCACACCCGGCGCCCGTGAAGAATCATTCGCAAGCTGAACGGACCCCTCGCGGCCGGAGGCAGGTACGAGTTCAGTACGAGCTCGAGCTTCACCGGATCCTGCAACTCGCTGAGGCCCAACCGCTTCGAAAGCCTGAGGACATGAGTGTCGACCGGCAGTCCGGGCAGATCGAAGGCAACGCTGCGCACAACGTTTGCGGTCTTGCGTCCCACACCAGGCAATGTGACGAGGTCGTCGAGTGCAGTCGGTACCTCGCCGTCGAAGCGTTCGACCAAGGCTTGGGCCATGCCGATCAGGCTCTTGGTCTTGTTCTTGTAGAAGCCCGTCGATCGGATGAGCTCCTCGACGTCCGCAGGGTTCGCCGCCGCGAGATCAGCCGCAGTCGGGTAGCGGCGAAACAGCGCGGGCGTCACGATGTTGACACGGGCATCGGTGGATTGGGCTGAAAGAATCGTGGCGGCTAGCAGCTCGAAGCCATTGGTGTGATCCAGTTCACACACGGGATCGGGATAGGCATCGGCAAGACGGCGAGCAACCTCGAGAGTGCGACCCTTCGGGGTGCGCGGCTTTGCCATGGAATCGACACTATTCAACCCGGGCAGCAATCGCAGGCGCCTCTGCCGTCGCGCCGCCATTAACCTCGGGGATCATGTGGCGTATCGAGACCCGGCGCAAGCTCGATGAACGCGAGTTCGCCGCAGTCGGCGCTCTGCTGGCCGAGGCAGAGAATCACGACGGCTTCCAAGCGCTCTCCGACAACCTGCTGGTCGACCTCGAAGACCACGGCAGCCAGGGCTTCGTCGCCGTGCTCGCGTACGGCGAGACAGGCGTGCTCGATGGCTACGCCCAGCTGGCCAGCGCCAACATGTCGACAGTCGTCGAGTTGGTCATTGCACCCTCCGAGCGAGCATGGGTCGACGAACTCACGTCTCAACTCCTGCACGTGGCAATCGAAGTCATAGCCGCCGACGGCGGCGGTCGAGTCAACTGGTGGGTCCATCATCCCGACGATCGCGCTGACGTAATCGCCGATGGGGTCGGGTTGTCCCTGGGGCGACGCCTGCTGCAGATGCGCCGCAGCCTGCCGATCGACGAGCCCGGCACGGTCGAGACACGGTCCTTCGTCGTCGGCCGCGATGAAGCGGAATGGCTTCGGGTCAACAACGCGGCATTCCACGATCATCCCGAACAAGGTGGCTGGACGATCGAAACCCTGCGCCGACGAGAGGCCGAGCCGTGGTTCGATCCTGCCGGCTTTCTCCTTCACGAACGCGACGGCAAGCTCGCTGCGTTCTGTTGGACGAAGGTTCACAGCAACACCGAGCCACCGATGGGCGAGATCTATGTGATCGCTGTCGACCCCACGTATCACGGCCACGGGCTCGGCAAAGCCCTGACCATCGCCGGGCTCGAGCATCTCGCGGAACAGGGTCTGACAACCGGCATGCTGCACGTCGACGCAGACAACGCCGCGGCGATGTCGCTGTACGAACGACTTGGATTCACGATTCACCACGCCGACCACGCCTACCTGGCCGACATTAAGCGCACGACATGACCGGAGCACATCAATGACCGACACGACCGAAACACTCCCCCGCTGGAGTGTGGCCGATGTACATGAATCGTTCGAGTCGCGATCGTTCGTCGACTCCCTCGAACAGACCGACGCCGATTCGACGCGGCTGACCGCGTTGTTCGACGAGCACGACATTCGCCGATGCGAGAATCGAGCTGTGACCGAGGCAGATGGAGAAGCAGCCGACGCTGTTCTTCGAGCCGTCAACGACAACGCGCAGCGCATCGACGTCGTCGGTGCGTACGTCTACGCCACGGTGTCGACCGACAGCTTCGACGAGACCGCCCAGGGGTTGCTCAGCGAGCTCGAGGTGATCGAGTCGCGGCAGCGACCGCTGCTCGCTCGCCTTGCCGACTGGGTCAGTTCGCTGGGCGTCGACGCACTGGCGGAAGTCAGCAGTGAGGTCGCCGAACACCGCGGCCCACTCACCTTTCTCGCAGCGCGGGCCGCGCACCAGATGTCGGAATCCGAAGAAGGCCTGTACGCCGAGGTGAGCATCACGGGTTCGACCGCGTGGGAACGAATGCACGCCGACGTCACCTCGCAGCTCACCGAAGTGGTCGAGTTTCCCGATGGTGCCCAGACCATGCCCATGGCCGCTATTCGCGGGTTGGAGACTCACGCCGATCCGGCAGTTCGCCAGGCGGCATACGAAGCTGAGATGCGTGCCTGGCCGACTATCGCGGTGGCCTGCGCAGCCGCGATGAACTCGGTGAAGGGTGAGGCCAACATCGTCAACCGACGGCGCGGTTGGGACAACCCCATCGAGGCCTCTCTCTTCGCCAACAACGTCACCCGGGCGACGTTCGATTCGATGCAGGCAGCTGTCGACGCGGCACTCCCCGACCTCCGTCGCTGGATGCACACGAAGGCGCGACTGCACGGCCGTCCCGGCCCGCTGCCGTGGTACGACCTGTTCGCCCCGCTCCCGTTTGCGCCGAGTTCGATTTCATGGACGGATGGCTTGGATATCGTACGCGGGGCATTCACCTCGTACAGCCAGCCTCTCGGCGGGCTCGTCGACCGGGCAATCAGCGAGCAGTGGATCGATGCCGGCCCACGCGATGGCAAGCGTGGCGGCGCGTTCTGCATGCCGTTCGTCGACGATCGCTCGTTGGTGTTCCTCAACTGGAATGGCAGTGTCGACTCTGCCCAGACCACCGCTCACGAACTCGGACACGCGTATCACAACACCCAACTTGCACACCGCACGGCACTGCAGCGACACATGCCGATGGCGTTGGCCGAAACGGCAAGCATCTTCTGCGAGACACTCGTGGTCGAAGAAGGGCTGACGCATCTCACCGGCCTCGATCGGCTTGCTCTGCTCGACGTCAATCTGCTCGGAGCTGTGCAGACCATCGTCGACATTCGCAGCAGGTTGACGTTCGAGACCGAGGTGTTCGCCCGCAGGCAACGGCGCACACTGGGCGTGTCGGAGCTGAACGAGATGATGCTCTCTGCGCAGGCTGATGCATACGGAGATGGTCTCGATCAATCGACCGCCCACCCCTACATGTGGGCCGTGAAGCCGCACTACTACGGCGCACATTTCTACAACTGGCCCTACACCTATGGGCTTTTGTTCGGGCTTGGTCTGTTCGCCAAGTACCGCGAAGATCCGCAGCGATTTCAAGCGTCGTACGACGACGTGCTGTCACGCGCCGGCATGAACACCGCAGAGGAACTCGGCGCGGTGTTCGGGTTCGACGTCTCGGATGAATCGTTCTGGACAGCGAGCCTCGATGTGTTGCGCGGTCACATCGAGCAATACTCGGCGTTGGCCGCCGACGTGTGACGACGTCCCTCTACCAACCGAGCCGGGTCGAACTGGCCGAGTTGCTCGAGGGTGAGCCGCGCTACCGGGTCGATCAGATCTGGCAGGGGTTGTACCAGAACCTGTCGACACCGTCGGAGATGACCAACCTTCCCAAAGCGTTGCGGGCGACGCTGACCGAGCGGCTCGTGCCTGCGCTGCAGGTCGTCGTGCGCCGTGTCAGCGACGGAGGCGACACGATCAAGTACCTGTGGGAACTACACGACGGTAAACGCATCGAGACCGTGTTGATGCTGTACCCCGACCGCGTCACGGTCTGTGTCAGCAGTCAGGTCGGCTGTGCGATGGGATGCGGCTTCTGCGCAACGGGGCAGGCGGGGTTTGCTCGCCACCTCACGGTCGGCGAGATCGTCGAGCAGGTCGCCGTCGCCGCCCGCGAAGCGCGCCGCATGGAGCGCCGTCTCGGCAACGTTGTCTTCATGGGAATGGGCGAGCCGCTGGCCAACGAGGGTGCGGTGTGGGATTCGGTCGAACGGATGCACACGGATCTCGGGTTGTCGGCGCGCAAGCTGACGATCTCGACCGTCGGGCTGGTGCCAGGCATCCGCCGGCTGACCGAGCGACCACTGCCGGTCAACCTGGCGGTCTCATTGCACGCCGCCAACGATCAGCTACGCGACGAGCTGGTGCCCATCAACAAGCGCTACCCGATCGACGAATTGATGGAGGCATGCGCCGACTACTTGGCCGTGAAGGGCCGGCGGCTGAGTTTCGAATGGGCGATGATCGATGGCGTCAACGATCGATCGAGCGATGCCGCCGAGCTCGCCAGGTTGTGCCGCCGATTTCGCCTGCCGGCCCACGTCAACCTCATCCCACTCAACCCGACCCCTGGGTATCCGACGGTCGGTTCGCCGTTGCGGCGCGTACACGACTTTCGCGACACCCTGGAATCGCTCGGCGTCAACGCCACGGTGCGCCGCAACCGGGGCACCGACATCGACGCGGCGTGCGGACAGTTGGCCGCCGGTCAGCCGGTGACGATCAGCCGATCACGGTGACGTCAGATACTTCGGGTTGGCAACGGCCAGCTTGTCGCGAACCGATTCCCACACCAGTGCCCGTATCTCGGAGAGTCGGTCGTCGAGCTCTCCGGATCTGATCGCGGCTGCGAGTTCTGCGTCGTCGGCAACTCCCAACGAGCGCAGTCGATCGAGATGAGCCTCCTCGTGCGCTACTCCGAGCGCCAGCTCGCGTTCGACGATTGACAAGACGTTGATCGCAACGCGGGTGTGATATTGCAGCCGACCGTCAGTCGCTGCCAGCACATCGCTTTGCAGCCATTCGCGGACCGCCTCGACGAGTTCGCCCGTGGATGGCACGTCGTGAGGTTTCACCAGTGGCCCTCCAAGGCCAGGAACAGATCGTGTTCGTTCTCGCAGACCCGCCGGCCGATCGCCGCGAGTTCGTGACTCCGCGAGACCCCGGTAAGATGGGCGTTGGCCTGCATGATGCACATGATCCCCCATTTCATCGTGCCGAGCACCTCCCACCAGCGCACGATGTCGGGATCGACCGCTCCGCCACCGGCCGCCGCGTACGCCTCGAACAGTTGCTCGTACTCCCCGACGCCCGCGGCCGGCTTCGAAGATCCGAAGCGCCACGCCTTGACACACAGCCAGCCGAGATCCTCCATCGGATCGCCGATGTGCACCAGCTCCCAGTCGAGCACTGCCCGCAGTCCATCGTCGCCAACAATCACGTTGCCGAGCCGAAAGTCGCCGTGCACCACACCGCGATCGCCG
>JAENVT010000319.1 GCA_016650435.1 Ilumatobacteraceae bacterium | reverse complement strand
TCAGTTTCGTGGACCAGTGCACGAGTGCTTCGTCATTTGCTGACGACGGAAACAACACCCGATTGGATCGACCCCTCGGCAAAGTTCACCATCATCGAACGGCGAGTTCCTGCCGCCGCTGCCGGGATGTCGGTGGCAAACGTCGAGGCATCCGCTAACGGGCGAGTCGCTGTACTTGCCCGATTCGGCGAAGCCACCATTCCGCCGCCGGCCACATTGCTGCAAGAGGACGACGTTCTGCACGTCGTCATACCCGCCGACAATGCATCGCAACTCGACGCGGCCTTGAACCACAAAGAGGGATCGCACTGATGAACGTGATCATTGCTGGCGCCGGAAGTGTCGGTCGTTACATGGCCGGCCAACTACAGGATTCGGGTCACACCGTGACCCTGATCGACAACGACACCAAGGTCGTGGCCCAAGGTCGTGCAACGCGTACACCGGTCGGCGTCACGTGGTGTCTCGGCGACGCATGCGAGGTCGCCACGTTGAAGTCGGTCGGCGCGGCACAGGCCGATGTCGTCGCCGCAGTCACGGGCGACGACGAAGACAACCTGGTGGTCTCGTTGCTGTCGAAGCAAGAGTTCGCCGTTCCGCGCGTTGTGGCTCGAGTCAACAATCCGAAAAACGAGTGGATGTTCAACGACATGTGGGGTGTCGACGTTTCGGTGTCGACCCCCCATCTGCTCACGGGTCTGGTCGAGGAAGCCGTCACCGTCGGTTCGTTCGTCCGTCTACTGAGCCTCGAAGGCGGCAAGGCCCGACTCGCCGAGGTCACCTTGGCGGCCGGGTCGCCAGCGATTGCCAAGGAGCTCACAGCCCTCGGCCTGCCGCGCGAATCCACCGTCGTCGCGGTTCTGCGCGACGGCCATGTGGTGGTACCGCGCGGCGACACGGTGCTGCACCAAGGTGACGAAGTGTTGGTGCTGGTCTCGGGCGGTGTCGAAGACGACGTGCGACGAGCATTGGTGGGCTGACGATGTCGCTACTCCGTCGCAAGCAACATGACGATCAGCAGATCGAGGCTCTGGAACCACCGCAATGCACACCGATCGCCGAAACCCAGCCTCGCCAACACGTCTGGGTCAATGGCACGGTGATCCGGATGACAGCCCGACCGACTTCGGGCCAACCCGCGCTGGCGATCTCGATCTCCGACGAGACCGGTACCGTCACGGCGGTGTGGACCGGACGCCGCGAAATCGGCGGTGTCACCCTTGGTCGCAAGATCGCCATCCACGGCGTACCAGTCATGCGCGGCGACCACCTCGAGTTCACCAACCCCGGCTACACCCTGCTGTCGAAGTAACCGTTCTAGCGAAGATCATGGGTGAGACGGAACGCCGAAGGCGTACCGGCTCACGCGTTCCGTCTCACCCATGACTGACGCCAACACTACGCTCGCTCGGTGCAGTGCGAGCAGGTGTGGATCACGGTACGCGACGGCACTCGGCTCGCCGCCGACCTGTACCTACCGAGCAATCCCGACCCAGCACCCGCACTGCTCGAGGCATTGCCGTATCGCAAAGACGACTTGACGGGCGACTCACACTCCGACGACTACCTACGTCTACGTGCCGAAGGTGGCTTTGCCGTGTGCCGACTCGATCTACGCGGCACCGGGTCGTCGGCCGGGCGGGCCACGGACGAGTATCCGTTGAGCGAACTCGATGATCTCGCCGACGTCATCGCCTGGCTCGGCGCTCAGTCCTGGTGCAACGGACGGATCGGCATGTTCGGCTACAGCTACAGCGGCTTCAACTCGTTGCAACTTGCATGCGAGCGTCCGCCCGAACTCGGTGCGATCTGCGCGATATACGCGACCGACGATCGGTACACCGACGACGTTCACTACATGGGTGGCGCGCTGCGTGCGATCGATCTCGTCGACTACTGCCACTACATGGTTCCGATGAATGCCCTGCCGCCCGTGCCGGCGTTGTGGGGCGAGGGATGGCGCGATGAATGGCGCGCACGCATCGACGAGCACGAGCCGTGGTTGCTGCGATGGATGACCGAGCAGCTCGATGGGCCCTACTGGCGCCACGGTTCGGTGCGACCCGACTACGGGCGTATCGAGTGTCCGACAATGATCGTCGCCGGCTGGGCGGACGGCTACCGCAACAACACGTTCCGCACGTTCGAGCACCTCTCGTGTGAGAAGGAACTGTTGATCGGGCCGTGGAGCCACATGTCTCCAGCGACATCACTGCCCGGGCCGCATATCGACCTCGTGCCGGAGATGATCGCGTTCTTCGGCAAGTGGCTGCGCGACGACGACGTTACGCCGCTGCCGCCGATTCGGGTGTTCGTGCGACATGCAACCAAGCCCGAACCGGACTGTTCAGTGCTCAACGGGGAATGGCGATATGAGGCCGAGTGGCCGCCGTCACGGCTGGCACCGGCGATCCTGTACGACGGACGCAGACGTTCATTGTTGACCCGGCCCGACACCGGCACCGCGGCGTGGAACTCGTGCGCGGGTGGATTGCCCTGGGGCCAACCACTCGATCAACGCAGTGACGACGCGTGGTCGTTGACGACTGATTGGCCCGTCGCGGCGGCAACGGAAATTCTCGGCCATGTCGTCGTCAAAGCCAGGGTGACCTCGGATCAGCCGATCGCCTACCTATCGATGAAGCTCAACGATGTCTGGCCCGACGGCACCTCGGCGTTGGTCACTCGCGGATTGCTCAACCTGACACATCGCGTCGATCCTCCGGCGCCATTGGAGCCTGGCCAGCCGTGCGAGATCGAGGTCGAGATGGAGGCGACGTCGTGGGTGTTTCCGGCCGGACATTCGATCCGGCTCAGCGTGGCCGGCAACGACTGGCCCAACTCCTGGGTGCCACCGAAACCCGTCACCATGGTCGTCGAGTCATTGCAGATGCAACTACCGGTGCTGTCTCCCGGCGGGGCCGGGGTCCCCACGTTCGCGGCCGTCGAGCCTCCGGTACGAGGCGAGTCCCACGACGCCACGTGGAGCGTGGGCCACGATGTTCTGCG
>JAENVT010000318.1 GCA_016650435.1 Ilumatobacteraceae bacterium | reverse complement strand
GTTGGGACCCATGACGAACTGCACGTTGGCCGTGCCGTGATCGGTGCCGGACGAATCATTGGAGTACGGCGTGCGACCGAACTCCGACATGGTCACCACCGTGACCCTGCTGTAGTACGAAGGATCGAGCGTCGAGAAGAACGTGCCAAGCCCTGTGTCGAGTTGGGTCAGCAGATCGGCATGATTCATCGGCTGGCCGTCGTGCGTATCGAAGCCGTCGAGGGGCACGTCGAGCACACGGAACCCGAGGTTGGCGTTGACCAGGCGCGCCGCAACCGTCATCTTCTGGGTGAAATCGTCGCCACTGGCAGGCGGCGAGTACACCGGCGCAACATCGACTGCCAGCTTGAGTTGTGTCTTCAAGACTCCGGCGAACATGTCATGCCACGGACCGCGTCCGGCAGCGCTCGCAGACAACGACTTGAGGCCGTCGTACATGCGAACGTCTGCCGAATCGGTCCCGGCGCCGAACATATTTTGACCGTCCTGCGGCACTGCAACGGCGCGGCGCACCGCACCAAGCAGGTGCAGTGGTACCGAAGAGCCGATCGTTGCCGCCATCAGGTCGGCAGTGGCGGCGGGTTGACCGTCGAGCCAGCGGCCGATCCAGCCGGTGCCCGGCGCAACGACGCCGACGTGGGCGGCCATCCAGATTGCCATCGAGGTGAAGTGCGACAGGTCGGGATTGGGATACCCGACGCCGTGGACGATTGCCAGCTGTCCGAAGTCCCAAACGCGCTTCATGTATCCGAGACTCGGGTGGAGGCCGTACGTGCCGTCGAGTGGCAAGACCTGGCTGGCAGGGATGGCCACGTTTCCGTTGTTTGCCCCGCGGATCGCGTAGTACTTCGAGTTGGTGTATGGGACGACGGTGTTGAGCCCATCGTTGCCGCCGTACAGCACGATGTTGATGACGATGCCGTCGTGCGCACCGATCGGCGTTGCCGCGAACGCCTCTCTCATGTCGAGGCCGAGCCGACCGAGGCCGAACCGATCCGGCCCGAACTGCCCGAGCGCGGCACCGCCTATGACACCGCCGCCGATCGCAGCCAAGAACTTGCGTCTCGTCCACCCGTTGGGACCGGCGAGGTCGCCGAGGTGACCAGGCTGCGACAGCAGTCGCCTGGCGTCGGCTGTGGAGATATCGGGATCAAGCATCGTCATCTCCTCATGCCATGTGGAATTCGGGTGCGAGCATGACCATCGTCAGCAGGTTTGTGGGCGCCCAATAGTTGGGATAATTCGTCGAACTTCGTTCGGCCTGATGCGCCGCGATCAACGCGTTGCGCGTCGTGGTCGACAGCGGGTTGATTCCGAAAAAGCCAGCTACGTAGTCGACGGCGTCGGGAACGGTCTTGTTGTAGATCACACTGTTGTTGGCGAACGCCCGACCGGGGCTGCGCAGCCACCAGGTCATCGATCGAGCAAAGTCGGCGCGGCCGGCAAGGGCGCTGGTGTTCAGCCAATAGGCGTTCGGCTTCCAGCCGGCGACATTGGGCGGTTGATAGATCTGTTGGCCCGCGGTCTCGGCTCGCCAGGCGACACCGAGCGACTCTGGACTGATTCCCGTGTAGTAGCAGAGGGCGACGATGAATTCGATCGGCGTGCGCACCAATCCCTGCTTCGCCTCGATGGCGTAGAACTCCGGGCGGTTGAGGATCAGGCGCACCAGGTTCATCAGGTTTGCGGGGGTCGTGTCTGCGGCGAAAACAGGTGCGATCTCATCCAGGACTGCCACCGGAGGATTGGGGTGAGCCAGGAACTCCCAGAGCTTCTTGGTGATGTAGCGCGCCGCGATCGCTCGCTTGGAGACGTTGTCCCGCAGGATCTCGTCGATGATGTCGGGGCCATTCCAGTTCTTGGTCGTACCGAAGAACGTCTTCATCGTGTTGTCGTGGCGGTTCGAGTAGAACTGGTACACGTAGGCGGGCCAGTCGGCGTTGTGTCCGGTCCACGCTTTGGCGGAAGCCTCGACGTCGGACTCGGCGTAGTTGCCGACACCGAGCGTGAACAACTCCATCAGCTCGCGGGCGAAGTTCTGGTTCGGTGAACCCTTCACGTTCTCGGCGTTGGAGAGGTACACGAGCATCGCCCGATCGATCGCCATCTTCTGCGTCAGGTCGCGGAAATTACCAAGGGCGTTGTCGCGGTACGTCTGCAACTGCTGCATCATGTGGAAGCCCTTGCCGACGTCCCACCATCCACTGACGAAGTGGCCGTGCCAGAACAAGGTCATCTTCTCCTGGAACGGGCGGGCCTTGGTGATCATCCCGTTGATCCAGAACGAGCACGCATCGACGTACTGCTGCCAGCCGTCGGCGGCTTCACTCTGGAAGTTCGCCGGCAGCGCCGGACTGCCGTTCAGACCGATGTTGATGACGTTGTCGACGACTTGGGCGAGCGTCGGCAGGGCCTGCAGTTCGGCGAGGCGACTAGGACGCACAACGAATTCGGTCCGCCGCAAGAGATGGGCGAGATCGTCGTCTGAAACTGCCACGAAGACACCCCTTCACAAATCGATCGCCCATTCATTCATCGGCGGGTCGCAGAGCACCTTGAGCCCTAGGTTCGTCAAAACCTTTGAGCAACAAGCCCAGACGCGAAACGACCCGGCCAATGGGCCGGGTCGCAGTCGGAATCTTCGAGATTACTTGGTCTTGCGCTCGCCGTAGCGCTTGTTGAAGCGCTCGACGCGGCCACCGGTGTCGACCAGCTTCTGCTTGCCGGTGAAGAACGGGTGGCACTCGTTGCACAGCTCAACCTGCAGATCACCCGCGCGAGTCGAGCGGGTGATGAAGGTGTTGCCGCAACTGCAGCGAACCGTGGTGTCGTTGTAGGTGGGATGGGTGTCGGTCTTCATGTTTTCTCCGTTGAAATCGGTCGTCAGTGTATCGGTCATTTATCCCTGAACACGAGCCATTTACGGGGTGTCCCTGGTACCACGCTCGCGAGTGCGATGTGGTCGCGGTGGCTGAGCGACCGCCAGGGAGCCAGCGACCCATGGCGGAGCAGCCGAAGCAAAGCGGAGGCCAGTCCGCCATTTACATGGCGGGCTGTTTGCCGATTTCGTTGAGGAACTCGTCGTTGGTGCGGAAGGTACGCAGCCGGTCGACCAGTAGTTCGAGGCCCGGGGCGGCGTTGCCGTCGGCGGCAAGACCGCTGAGCACGCGTCGCAACTTCCACACCATTTGCAGTTGCTTGCGATCGAACAGCAGCTCCTCGTGGCGGGTGCTGGATGCGTCGACGTCGATCGCTGGATATATACGGCGTTCGGACAGCTTGCGGTCGAGGCGCAGCTCCATGTTGCCGGTGCCCTTGAACTCTTCGAAGATGGCGTCGTCCATGCGGCTGTTGGTCTCGACCAATGCGGTAGCAAGAATGGTCAGCGACCCGCCTTCCTCCACGTTGCGGGCAGCACCGAAGAACTTCTTCGGCGGGTACAGCGCGCCGGCATCGATGCCGCCGGACAGGATTCGCCCGCTGGCCGGTGCGGCGAGGTTGTAGGCGCGGCTCAGACGGGTGATGCCGTCGAGGATGATGACGACGTCTTCGCCCTGCTCCACCAGCCGCTTGGCCTTCTCGATTGCGAGCTCGGCGACGTGGGTGTGCTCTTCGCTCGGGCGGTCGAAGGTACTCGAGATGACCTCGCCCTTGACCGTACGGCGCATGTCGGTGACCTCTTCGGGTCGCTCGTCGATGAGCAGCACCATCAGCTTCACCTCGGGGTGGTTCAATTCGATCGAGGTGGCGATCGTCTTCATGATCGTGGTCTTGCCGGCCTTCGGCGGCGACACGATGATCCCGCGCTGGCCCTTGCCGATCGGTGAGATCAAGTCGATGATGCGCGCCGTCATGTTGTTGGGATCGGAGGGATTCTCGAGCCGTAACTTCTCGTCGGGGAACAACGCTGTGAGGTCTTCAAATCGCGGCCTGGTCTTGGCCTTGTCGGGCTCGCCGCCGTTGACCGAGTGGATCTCGAGCATCGCCGGGTTCTTCTCGTTGCGACCGGCAGGTCGGCTGAGGCCTGTGACGTAGTCGCCCTTGCGCAGGCCGTATTGGCGGGTCAGCTTGACGGGTATGTACGCATCGTCGCGACTGGCCAGGTAGCCGGCAACCCGCAGGAAGCCGTAACCCTCGTCGCGCAGATCGAGGTAGC
>JAENVT010000317.1 GCA_016650435.1 Ilumatobacteraceae bacterium | reverse complement strand
GTCTCGTTGGCACGAAACGTCCCGATCAGCACGACGTGTTCGTCGAACAGGTTCCTGGCGAGCAGCTCGAACAGATCCCACGTCGAGGTGTCCGCCCAGTGCAAATCCTCGATGCCGATTATCACCGCGTCGTCGCTGGCGAGGCGACCGACGAGATCGAGTACCGGCACAAAGACCTCGCTGACGGCTGGCGCGCCTTGACCGGCTCCCCCGGAACCACGGCTCAGCCATTGATCCAGCGACATCGACTCGGAATGATTCGCGCGCGCCTCGGGAATGGTGCGCTGAACCTGGCGGAGCAGGTCCATCAACGGTGCGAGCGGGATGACGTCACCGCCAATGTGTGCGCTACGCCCCAAAATCAGCGGCACGTTTGCTCGGCGTGCGGCCTCGGCAACCAACGACGACTTGCCGATACCCGCATCCCCGTCGACCAGCAATACCGACGGAACTCCAGCGCGGGCATCGGCAACTGCGAGTTCAAACGTGGCGAGTTCGGCCTCACGCCCCAAGAACTCACGAGCGCCGATCCGGTCCATGTCGCCGTAAGTATCACACCGCCGACAAAACCGACGAGGCGGTGACCCTCCGATGGGACCCAACATCACGAGTGGCACAGGGCCAGGGCGAACTGCGGGTTGCTCCTAGTCGGTCATCGATGCGTCCAGGGGTGCGGTCAGGCGGCGCCGACGACACCGCGGAGATCGTCGGGGATGGGCATCGGGGCGACGGCGCTGACGTTGGCTCCGCCGGTGTTGCCCAACGGGTAGCGCCTCATCGCGGACCCCGGGCCGGCGACAATCGTTCGGATGAGTTGGCCGGTGATCTCGCGTCGGTCGTGTCGGCGGATGGCGAAAGCGAGCATCACGAGGTGTGTGCGCACGTGTGCCACCGCCATCGGTTGGCTGAGGATGTGGGCCCGCTCGAGGTGCACCCATTCGACTGCATGATTGCCGATTGAACGGGCTTGGCGGGCCGCGTCACGCTCCGCTTTCCAGTGCTGCGTCAAGGTGCACTGGTTACGGAGTTTGGGTTGCTTGGGGACGCTAGGCATTTGGGGGTTCCTTCGTTGATGGGTTGGTGATCTGTGGTGGGTCAGGAGTGGGTCACGCCGCATGGAACCGGCGTAGGCGCAGGCTGTTAGAGACGACGAACACGCTGGACAGTCCCATTGAGGCGCCAGCGATGGCCGGGTTCAACAACCCAGCGGCGGCGAGCGGCAGAGCAGCGATGTTGTATGCGAAGGCCCAGAACAAGTTGGTGCGGATCGTGCCCAACGTGCGCCTCGACAAGCGGATCGCATCGGCGGCGACATTCAGGTCGCCCCGGACGAGGGTCAGGTCGCTCGCTTCGATCGCCGCGTCGGTGCCGGTACCCATGGCGATCCCGAGGTCTGCCTGAGCCAGCGCCGCGGCGTCGTTGACGCCGTCGCCGACCATCGCCACGACCTTTCCCTCGGACTGGAGCCGGGTGATGACATTCACTTTGTCCGCAGGGAGCACGTCGGCGATCACCGTCTCGATGCCGACCTCGTCGGCCACGGCGCGGGCGGCACGCTGGTTGTCGCCGGTGAGCAACACCGGGGTCAAGCCGAGGGCGCGGAGGCGGGCGACGGCTTGCGCGCTGGTCGGCTTGACGGTGTCAGCAACCACGATCACTGCTCTGGCGACGCCGTCCCATGCAGCGACGATCGGTGTCCTGCCGAGTTCCTGTGCCGAGACCATGACGGTTTGCAGCGATTCGGGCACGGCAATGCCCGCGTCGGCGAGGAAAGCGGCTCGACCGGCGACCACCAGGCGACCGGCGACCACACCGGTGACGCCGAGTCCTGGGGTGTTGGCGAACGAGCGGACCTCGGCGAGGTCGCCGAGACGTTCACGGGCGCCGGCAGCGATCGCCTGAGCAATTGGGTGCTCGGATGCATCCTCGAGCGCACCAACCAGCCACATCACGTCATCCGCGTCGACGCCGTCGTCGGTGACGACGTCGATGAGAGACATCTTTCCGGTGGTCACGGTTCCCGTCTTGTCGAGCACGATCGTGTCGACCCGACGGGTCGATTCGAGGACCTCCGGGCCCTTGATCAGGATCCCGAGCTGCGCGCCGCGGCCCGTGCCCACCAGCAGTGCGGTCGGGGTGGCGAGCCCGAGGGCGCACGGGCAGGCGATGATCAACACCGCGACGGCTGCGGTGAAGGCGGTCGCCGGGGTTTCGCCGACGCCGAGCCAGAAACCGAGGGTGGCGACGGCAATGGTGATCACGACCGGGACGAACACCGCCGAGACCCGGTCGACGAGGCGTTGGATGGGCGCCTTGCCACTCTGGGCCTGGGTGACGAGCCGGGCGATTTGGGCGAGGGCGGTGTCTGCACCGACCCGGGTTGCGACGACTACAAGACGGCCGCCGGCGTTGACGGTTGCCCCAGCGACATTGTCACCGGGAGCGACTTCGACGGGCACGGATTCGCCGGTGAGCAACGACGCATCGATCGCGGATGATCCCTCTTCGATCGTGCCGTCGGTGGCGATCTTCTCGCCGGGGCGGACAACGAAACGGTCACCGACGGCAAGCTCACCTACCGGGACCCGCACCTCGACACCCTCGCGAAGAACGGAAACGTCCTTAGCTCCCAGGTTCAACAGGGCTCGCAACGCGGCACCTGACCGGCGTTTCGCTCGTGCTTCGAACGTGCGTCCGGCGAGCAAGAACACGGTGACCGCAGCTGCAACTTCGAGATACAGCTCGTCGCGGCCGGCGCCCCGGGCGAGGCTGAGGGTGAAGCCCATTTTCATCCCGGGCCTGCCGGCTTCGCCGAAGAACAACGCAAACAGGCTCCAGCTGAACGCTGCCAGGGTGCCGATCGAGATCAGGGTGTCCATCGTGGCTGCACCGTGTCGGGCGTTGCGCCACGCCGCTCGATGGAACGGGAACGCCCCCCAGATCACGATCGGTGCGGCCATCGCCAGGGTCAGCCATTGCCAGTTGGTGAACTGCAATGGCTTGATCATCGATAGGGCGAGGACCGGAATACCCAGGAGTGTCGAGCCGATCAGGCGATGCAACAGCGCCGACGGGACGCGCTCCACTGGTGTCGCCTCGTCGTCGTCGGCCTTCTGCTCGGCGACATCGGTCGAGATAGCCGTGGCTTGGTACCCGACCGATTCGATCGCGGCGATCAGTTCCTCGGTGGTCGCGTTGCCGGAGTTGGTGACGGTGGCTTGCTCGGTCGCGTAGTTGACGTTCGCGTCGATGCCGTCGATCTTGTTGAGTCGCTTGGTGATCCTGGCTGCACACGAGGCGCAGGTCATCCCGCCGACTGCGAACTCGACGGTACACGTATGCGATGGTGTTGAAGTGGTGGTGGTCATGACGATCAGTGCCCCATGTCGGCGGCGCCGGTGACGGAGCCTTGGTCGAAGGTGAACGCGGCGGTGTGCACGATGCCGTGGTGCTGGAAGTCGAAGAACAGCCCATACCGCCCGGTGGCGTCGAGTGATGCGTCGAAGACGACGGTTCCGTCGGATGGTGGGCCTGTGTGATCGTCCACGGGGTGAACGTGGGCGTAGGCGAGGTCACCGGCACGGATCGCGACGAGATGACCGTTGGCGCCGAGATACGGCTCGAGGTCGTCGACCGGGCGACCATTACGGGTGACGGTCAGTGACGCGGTCACTTCGCCGCCGTTGCCGGTTTCGGTGTTGAGGGTGATGTCGTAGCCGTCGACTTGTGTGGTGCGGTGCGGCTCAGGCAGGACGGTCGGGGTGTAGTCCCCCGCGACACTGACATCGGTGCCAAGCGCCAGCCTAGGCCCGCCCTCGATTTGGAAGTCAGCGATCGCTCGGTATGAGCCGGGCGGCAGTGCCGGCAGCTCGATGGTCCAGGTGCCGTCGACGGCAAGGGTTGGGTGGACGTGGTGGTAGTTGGTCATCTCGCGGTTGACCACGATGAGGTGCAGGTCGCGCTCGTGGACAGGCGTGAACTGGGTTGCTGGTTGCCCGTCGCGGTCGACGATCTTGAATCGGAACGTGCCGCCGTCTGAGGAGAGTTCGGGCGAGTCGGGCACCAGTCGATAGCCGTCGCGTGTTGCGACCACTCCCTGGCCCATCGGTGGCGGTGTTGTGGCTTCGGTCTTGGTGGCGTCGGGACCGACTGTCGCTCCCATGCTGGCTCCGATGGCCATGGCTGCGACGAGGATCGCTCCGAAGACCGCGATTCGGGGGGCGGCGTTCATGCCGGCCACTCGCTGTCGTAGCCAGCAGCGTCTGCTGCGCTGACGGCGTATTCGCAGTGGCTGCAACTCATTCCGATGATTCGGACGTCGGTGGTGATGAGCGTCGGGGTGTTCATGGTTGGGCTCCGTTCCGTGGTGATGACTTCACCATCGCCCTAAGGCCCCGGTCGCCGCATCGGGCGCAGCCCCTCAGATCTCGAATCGATGCCAGGAGCTGGGATCGCGACCTCAGAAGTCTGAGGTGCGCTTCCCGATGTGGCGACCGACCCTTACGTCGACGATGTACTTTCGCCAACGATCCACTTCAGGAGCGCCGCCCATGTACCCGAACTCTGCCCTGACCATTACCGTCGACCACATCAACTCGATCAGCGCCGCCGCCAGTCATCGCGGCTCACGCGCCGCCAGATGTGTGACGCCGTGACTCAGCAGTCATCCATCGCTCCGCCCGACTCCCCGATGATCGACACCATCATCATCGGCGGAGGCGCCGCCGGCATGACCGCCGCCCTCGTCCTGGCTCGAGCGCGGCGCAGCGTCATCGTCGCCGACGACCACAGCTACCGAAACGTAACCGTCGACGAATTCCACGGCTTTCCCGGGCGAGACGCCACCTCGCCAGCCGACTTCCGTGCCGACACTCGACGCGAACTCGACTCCTACGGCGTCACCACCATCACATCAACCGTCACCGACGCCCACTCCAATCCAGACCATGTCGCGATCACATTCGCCGACGGCGCCGTGGTCCGGGCAAGAACAGCAGTCATCGCAACTGGTGTCCACGACGAACTACCACCGATCGACGGACTCGCGACGCGCTGGGGCAAGTCTGCGTTCAATTGTCCGTTCTGCGACGGCTGGGAATACCGCGACTTGCCAGTCGCCGTGATCGACGCGGCGCCAGGAGCCGAGCATCTCGCCACCATGCTTCGCTCGTGGACCACTGACGTCACCATCATCGACGCCGACGACATCGCCGCGCTGACAGGTCCCGGCACCACCCTCGAGGCCATCGAACTCCGTGACGGCACGAGCATTCCCGTCGCCGCAGTCTTCGTAAGAGCACCGATGTCGCCACGCAGCGCCGCCGCCCGACAACTCGGCTGCACCGTTGACGACGAGGGCTACATCGTCACCGACGACACTTGCGCCACCAGCCAGCCAACGGTTTGGGCCGCCGGCGACATTCGACGGCCGCCACCCACACCACACCAAGTCGTGCTCGCAGCGGCCGACGGCTCCACCGCAGCCATCTCGATCCACAAAGCTCTGATCGCCATCTCCGCAACTGGCGCGCACTGAGGCGCGCGTGACGGGGTCGAGGCGCTTCTTCGCACTGGAGGACTGCACCACCTCGTGAACCGTTGCGTCGTGGTTGCGCGACTGTAAGGCCGTGAGTGTGGATCCGTCATCGTCGAGTGATGCGGAGCTGGTCGCCGCGATCGCCGATGGTGACCGGGCCGCGTTGCGCGAGTTGTACGTGCGGCATCAGCCTTGGTTGAGTGCGAGGCTTCGTCATCGCTGCTCGGATCTCGACGTGGTTGCAGAGGCGGTGCAGGACACGTTCGTTGCGGTGTGGCGCAGCGCCGGCCGGTGGAGCGGAGCTGGCGAGCCGACCGCGTGGATGTGGGGTATCGCGATCCGCCGCTTGATCGGTGTCTTGCGTCATCGGTCGCGTTGGTCGCCGGTCTCGAACCGGGTGTCGGAGGCGACGACGTTGACGACCGCGGAAGACGTGGTGTTGTTCGGTGTCGCCCACGGTGATCTCGCTGGTGCGATCGACCGCTTGCCGGTCGAGCTGCGTGCCGTGGTCCAGGCCACAGTCCTGGATGGGCTGACGACGCGGGAGGCGGCGCGCCTGTTGGGCATTCCTGCCGGCACGGTGAAGACACGGATGATGCGAGCACGCATCCAACTTCGAGGAGCATTGACGTGAACGCGACCCATATTGATGAGCAACTGTTGATCGGCTATTGCGAGCTGTCGGTGACTGCTGCGACGGCCGCTGCGATCGAGGCGCACCTGATGAGTTGTGCCAGTTGCCGCGCCGAGCTCGCGAGAGTGGCCAGCTCGGCCGATGACGGACTGGTGTACCAGGAGTCGGTTTGGGACGGGGTACTTGAGCGGGTCGATCAACCGACTCGTTCGATCACCGAGCGGTTGCTCGGTGTGATGCGAGTTCGCCCCGACATGGCCAAGCTTCTGGCGACGACACCGGCGCTTCGTCTCGCGTGGCTTGCCGCTGTGGGGTTCGTCGCTGTCTTCGCAGTTGCGGCTGCCCGTATGGAGCGGGATGGTCCGTGGCTGTTACTTGTGATCGCTCCCCTGTTGCCGGTCGCCGGTGTCGCGACTGCGTATGGGCCTGCCTTGGACCCGACATACGAGATCGGGGTGGCCGCACCGGTGAGTGGCTTGCGGTTGACGATGCTGCGCACGTTGGCTGTGATCGCGACCACCTTTCCGCTGTTGGCTGTCGCTGCGCTTGTCGCTCCGGGTGGCGGTTGGACCGTGTTCGGGTGGGTGCTGCCATCGTTCGCGCTGGTCGCGATCACCCTCGCGTTCTCGACCGCGATGTCACCGGAACGCGCCGGCGTCGTCGTAGGTGTCGGGTGGTTCGTGGCGTTGGTCGTGCTGATCGACCGCAACCGGACGGGCGAATTCGTGCACCGGTCGTTCATTTTCACTTCGTCGGGGCAGACCGTTGTCGCCGTTGTCGCGGTGATCGGGGTAGCGATCGTTGCAACCCGCAAGACCTGTTTCGACCTGATGATCGTGAGTGGAGAACGACGGTGAGCGACTCGACGATAACAACTGCTGGTGTGATGCTCGACGGCGTCACCAAACGCTATGGGCGCACGGTCGCTGTCGACGATGTGACCCTGTCGATCGGAGCGGGGGTCACCGGTTTGCTCGGCCCGAACGGGGCGGGCAAGACCACTCTGCTGCGCATGATGGCGACGGTGCTGGCACCTGACAACGGTGAGGTCGAGCTGCTGGGTCACACAACTGCGAATGCCCGCGCTCGCGAACTGATACGTCGGCGATTGGGATACGTGCCTCAGGAACCCGGCTTCCATCGGCAGTTCTCGGCGTTCGACTTCGTCGACTACGTGGCGGTGCTGAAGCTGATCACCGACCGGCGAGCGCGACATGACGAGGTTCGTCGTGTGCTCGATGTGGTCGGTCTGACGTCGGTGATGCACAAGCGGATTCGGCAGCTGTCGGGTGGGATGCGTCGACGGGTGGCGATCGCGCAGGCGTTGCTCGGGTCACCCGAGCTCCTCGTCCTCGACGAACCAACGGCTGGTCTCGATCCAGAGCAACGGCTTCGGTTCCGTGAGCTGTTGTCGACTGCTGCGAACGGGGCCACCGTGGTGCTGTCGACGCATCAGACCGACGACGTCGCTGCGTTGTGCCAGCGGGTCGTCGTGATGCACGGTGGCGTCATTCGCTACGACGGCACCCCGGCGGGCCTGGCTGGTCTTGCTGCCGGGCGGGTGTGGCTCGCCGATGCACGTGACCCGTCTGCTCAGCTGGCGTGGATGACCGGTGACGGGATGGTCCGTCATGTCGGCGAACCACCCTCGAATGCTCGTCTCGACGAACCGCGGGTCGAGGACGGGTACCTGTTGCTCGTCGGGGCGACCGTGCTGCAGGAGTCGTCGTGGAAGTGATCGTCCTCGGTG
>JAENVT010000316.1 GCA_016650435.1 Ilumatobacteraceae bacterium | reverse complement strand
TGTGACGCGTGGATCGACGACGACATCCGCACCAAGCAGTTCGGCGAGGGACCGTCGTTTGCTCGAGAAGTCGGCGGCGACGATCGGGCCGATGCCGCGCATCTTCAGCTCGGCGATGCAGGCCAATCCGACCGGCCCACATCCGAGCACGATCGCGCTTTCGTTGTTAGTGATCCGGCTCTTGGCCACGGCGTGCACACCGACCGCAAGTGGCTCGGTCATCGCGGCGATGTCGGCTGTCAGCCCACTCGGAACCTTCATGCCCACCATTTCGTTGAGCACCATCAGTTCGGCGTAGCCACCGTTGTAGATGTTGGAGAAGCCGACCGGGTGCAATCCGGTGGTATCGAACGCGACCGGAAGACTGACGACGATGTCGCCGACCTTCAGGTTGGTGCAGCCCTCGCCGAGGTCGACAATCTCGCAGCAGTACTCGTGCCCCATCACGGTGTCGAGCTCGGGTTCGAAGATGGTCATTTGCATTGGGTCGGGTGGTCGGTCGGCGTTCAACTCGTTCATCAGCCGGCGGCTCTCCTCGCCGTGTTGCAGGACGTGCAGATCGCTGCCGCAGATCCCGCATGCCAGAACCTTTGTCAACACCTGCCCCTGCCCGGGCGTGGGATCGGGGAGTTCGTCGACTCGAAGTTGCCAATCTCGCATGACCGCGGCGCGCATTGCCGAGACCGTAGTTCTTCGCCGCAATTGCGGCGCCGTCGACGCTGGCCTCAGCTGCTGAAGTGGGTGATGGCCTCGAGGATGACTGCCCATGCCGCGTCGCCGTCGACAGACGTCAACCGATCGCAATTCGGTTCGGGCCTGTCGATCAACGTTCGTTGATCGATCACCGTCATTCCGCGTGTGTGCTGGCCGGCGGTCTCGATGGTCACGTGGGAGAACGATCTGGTGAACAGCTCGGGATGGGTCAGCGCCAGCACCGCCAGTGGGTCGTGCACCGCGGCGCCGCGCATGTTCTCGTGACGGCTGACGTAGGTGCCGGTGAAGAAGCTCATCAGATCGGCCAGCGTGGACGCCAGCTCACCCGGCACGTCGTGCATCTGATCGATGCGCTCGGGTGTGGCCTGCAGCTGATACGTCACGTCGAGGCCGGCCATGACCAGCGGCCCTCCATAGCCAAGCACGATTGCGGCGGCCTCGGGGTCTGCCCAGATGTTGAACTCGGCGGTCGGTGTGCGGTTGCCGAACAGCCCGCCGCCCATGAACGAGATACCGGCGACCCTGCCGGCGATGTCGGGTGCCGAACGCAGAGCCAGGGCGATATTGGTCATCGGTCCTGTGGGCACCAACCACACGCCGTCGTGGTTGCGCAAGGTGTCGATGATGAACGCGATCGCGTCTCGGCTGGCCGGCGGACCGGACGGCGGCGGCAACTTGGCTCCGTCGAGCCCACTCTCGCCGTGCACATATCCGGCGTGGCGCGGCTCGGCTATTAGTGGTCGGCTCGCGCCCGAATGCACGGGTACGTCGATGCCGAGCAAATCGCGGACCACGATCGCGTTGTGTGTCGTCGATTCCAGTGGCGCATTCCCCGCGACCGTGGTGATGCCGAGCAGATTCGTATGGCGTGCTGCCACGATCATCGCGATGGCATCGTCGTGGCCGGGGTCGCAGTCGAGGATGATGGGCAGACGCGAGGGCTCGGGATGATGTTGATCGGTTGGTGCCATGACCACCAGAGCTTGCCACCGTTACCATCGGCACGTGAGGTCGAGACGATGGTGGGTGCTTGCGCTCGTCGCGCCGATGATCGCGGCATGCGCAGAGTCGGCCACCACGTCTGCGCCAACCACGTCGCTGCCACCGGCGGAAGTTCAGGCTCAGGTCACCGCGGCTGTGGCGGCCACCGGCGCACCGGACTCGACTGGTGTGCCCGGCCTGACCGCGCCCGACCCGCTCTGTGCAGCGTGGGCGGCGTATGTCGGCACCGTGCAGGCGCTGGGAATTGCGGCATCGTTCGGCGGCCTGTCGAGCGAGCAGTTTGCTGCACTCGAACTGGAGGCTGCGCCGCGACTCGTCGACGTTGCCGCGGCGATCGATGCGTCGTTGCCCCCCGAACTCGCCAGCGAACGCACTGTGGTGACCGAGCAGCGGATTGGACCGTACGCACGGCGCGCCAAGAGCGCCGTCGATGCACTGACCGCTGCCGGGGTCACTCCCGATGAACTCCGCACCTTGAGTTCGACGTGGCAATCCGCACTACTTGAACGCGATTCCGACGCACCCGTTCTGTCGGTACCGCCGATTGGGGCCGACTTGCAGGTAAAGGTCGACGCCGCGTCAGCTGCCTACGACACAGTCGCCACGCCCTTCGCTCAGGACCCGAGTCTGGTCGTCGACAGCGTCAAGCTGCCGCTGACCGACGCCTATCTCGTTGCCCACTGCCCCGACCTCGTGTCCAGCGGAGTAGGAGATGCGCTGTAGCTAGTTGTCTCGCACAGCGTCTCCGCTCGCGTTGACGCTGGCTCGAGAGTGCATCGCTCCTCGCCAGTAGATGGCTCGTCGCTGTGTCTGCGCTAACTCCACTACGTCGTCAGAATCCCCGAACCCGTCAGAGTGACGCGCGTGCCGACCCATTCGCCGTCGCACATCGCTGCGGCAAGACCGGCCTCCGTCGACATTCCCCAGGCGCGTCGCCCGTCGGCAAGCAGGCAGGCCGCGATCGCGGTCTCTGGCTCGCCATCGCGGGAATGCATCACGGTGTATGCCTCGATGGTGGCTGGCCCTTCCGCATCGACAGGTGTGGCGAATTCGCGCTGCGGCAACGCATCGATCTCGGCTTGCGGGTGGTCGTGTCTGAATCCGTGAGCAGACGGCTCGGTCGAGTAGACGCCGAACGAGTGCTTCGTGACGTATCCGCCATTGGCCCACACCAGACCGCGTTCGCCAGGTTCAGCGCGCAGGTCGGCCACCATCGTGGCGATCGCATGCATCACGTAGTTGTTCCACGGACCGCCTGCGAAGGACAACCCGCCGGTGCGCGTCAGCTGACCGTCGAGCGACAGCCCGAGGCTCTGCGCGCCGAGTTGCACCGCCGAAGGGAAGCACGAATACAAGTCGATCAGCGCCACCTCATCGATCGAGCAACCGGCCAGCTCCAAGACGCGACGGCCGCCGAGCTCGATGGCCGGTGTCTCCGCAAATGACCAGCGGTTGCTGACGAACTGATGCTCGTTGCAGTCCGTTCCGGCGTGGACGAACACCCATCGATCACGAGGTACGCCCAACGATTCGGCCCTCTCCGCCGAGCACATGATCACTGCCGCAGCCATGTCGACGTCGTTGTTGGAGTTCATGTACTTGGTGTACGGCAGACCGACCATCCGATTCGTCGGTGTCGGCGTGCGGATCTCCTCTGCAGTCCACGCTTGACGCGACCAGGCGTAGGGATTGTCAGCGGCAACGTTGCTGAATCGCGACCACAGTTCACTGATCTTGCGCAGATGTTGCTCCGGTGTCAGTCCGCTTCGGGCGCGAATCGCGCTCTCGAAGATGGGATAGATCTGCACTGGCATCATCACGCCACGCTCGAGCTCCAGCGGATGGTTCAGAACGAAGTCGTCACCAATTACACGCGGCCTCTGGTCCTCTGGCGCGCTTGGCCAGTTCAGTGGATGATCCGTCTTGCGGGCGCGCACGCGAGTGCGGCGTGCTTCGCCACCGGCGAGGATGGCGAGATCGAGCGTGCCCGCCTGAATCTCGGCCGCCGTGGCGTTGACCAGACTCTGCGGACTCTGTCCTCCCATGGTCGTGTACGCGGTTTCGATCGGTGTCAGCCCGAGTTGCTGGCCGATCAGGTAGGCGGCGTCGCCATACTTCCAGGTCAGCAGATTGACGACGCGCAGCGATTGCGGATTTGGGATCGAACGAAGCCCGGCATCCACAGTCGCGTTGCCGATCGCCGAGCACATCAGCAGGCTTGGG
>JAENVT010000315.1 GCA_016650435.1 Ilumatobacteraceae bacterium | reverse complement strand
CGATACTGCGCAGGCCAGGTAGGTCAAGGCAGCGAGGGCGACGAAGATCGTCGGGAACCGTGGACTTGGCCACGAGGTCGTGATGACCTGGCGCGGCCCATCGAGCAGACCGCGACCGGCGTCGGCCGCCGTGCCGTCCGATAGATAGGAAACGAGCATGCACGTGCCGGCAAACGCGACAGCCTGGCCCAAGGCTCTGGCAACGAGGTGCTGCGGGGTGAGGATCCAGCCAACGAGGAGGGCAACGCCCACGGGAATCAGCAAGACGGGTTCGAATCGCGTGCCGACCACTCGGGCGGCACTGAGCGCAAGACCGACACCGAAGACCAGCACAGCAAGGGCGCGCACGGTACGGCGACCGTTGGTCATTCCGGGACCGGTGCCTAGTTCCATTGCGCCCACCGCTCGGCGAACTGGGCAGCATCGTGTGCCGCGATCGCGGGACACGAGAGACCTGCCGTTTCGGCCCCGACGCCAATCCTGGCCACGCTGATCTGATCGCCATGCGAGAAGATCGACGATGGCCCTTTCGGTCCCGTGACCACGAGCACCGCGACTCCTCCGAGCCCGCCCGTGAACAAGCTGGCTACCGAAAGCACATCGGTGCCGCTGCCCTGCTCGAGTGGCGTCAGCAGATCGAGCATCTCGGACTGGTCGACCAATGGGTACGGTCGACCGGCCCGTAGACGTGACGTCGAACGGACCACCACGTCGAGCCCCGAACGAAGGGCGAACGCCGCCACGCTCGCGCCGGCATCGACGATCTCTTCGAAGTCATCGGGTGTCGCAACCTCAGTGGAGGTGTCGATGACGACCGTGAACTCGTGACGTCGAAGATCGACGAACTCGCGGATCATCAACGTTGCAGCACGAGCCGAGGTCGGCCAATGGATCAACCGGGTGTCGTCGCCATACTGATATTCACGCAGCGACTGGAACCCCGACTGAGGGTCGCCAGAGGGCCTGCGCAACACGGCGTCGTTCGTGATCACTCGTACCGCACCAGACGCGGTGATCAACGGGTACACGCGTGGGTGAACCACGACTGTGCCCATCTGACCCAATGGTCGGCTTGCAGCTGCCAGGCCCAGCTGATCGGTGCGTTCGAACGCCAGCGGCCCGATCGGGAAGATTCCCCGGCGGCGAGTGGCGAACTGGGCCACGACTTCGTGACGAGTCATCCTCGGCAGGGTCGGCACTTCGAACGACTGAACAACACCCTGGAACTCGTCAGTGAGACGCGTCGAGCCGAGGCGGTGCTGCGTCTGATTGAAGATCTGGTAGCGAACGTGCACCACCTCGCCGCGGGCAACACGAGCTGTGATCAGTCGCCGCCGCGCCGAGTGTCGCGTTGGCCGGCGTGACGTGTACAAGGCAAAGCCCACCGCTATGGCGCCCGCTGCTGCCAGGGCGAGGAGTTCTTCGTATCGCCACAACAAACCGAAGAACGTGCAGATCACAGTGCCGACCAACACGCCGAACCCGGTGCGAGTCAGCACGTCGTCATCCTTCGCGGTGGCGGGGTACTGCGATGTCGTCGACGATCTCTGCCAAGACCTGTTCACTTCGCACACCGCGCAGCTCGGCCTCGGAGCTGAGCGAAATGCGGTGACCGAAGACCGGCTCGATGAGGGTCTTGATGTCGTCGGGGGTCACGTAGCCGCGCTGCTCAGACGCCGCGTACGCCTTGGCGACGCGCATCAGCGACAGCGTTCCACGAGTCGAGACACCGAGCCGAAGATCGGGATGGGCACGGGTGGCATTGGCCAGACGGACGATGTAGTCGTTGATGCTGTGCACGACCTCGATCCCTTCGATGGCGGCAATGAGCTGCTCGAGCTGCGTGGCGTTGGTGACTGCCGGCACGCCACGATCGCGATTCTCGCGTCGGTATGACTCGAGCACGATGACCTCCGTTGCCTGATCCGCATAGCCGAGCGACAGCTTCATCGCGAATCGGTCGAGTTGCACGTCAGGCAAAGGAAATGTCCCGTGAAAGTCACGCGGGTTCTGGGTGGCGATGACGAAGAACGGCCTGGGAACGAGGTGAGGAACACCGTCGGCTGTGACTTGACGCTCCTCCATCACCTCGAGCAGTGCCGACTGGGTCTTCGGGCTGGCTCGGTTGATCTCGTCGCCGATCAGCACGTTGGTGAACACCGGGCCCTGACGGAACGAGAACGACGAGGTGCGCTGGTCGAAGACCATCACCCCGGTGACATCGCTGGGCAGCAAGTCGGGTGTGAACTGCACCCTCTTCCACGAGCCGGCAATCGATCCGGCAATGGCTTTCGCCATCGACGTCTTGCCGGTGCCGGGAACGTCGTCGATCAGCAGATGGCCTTCGGTGAGCAGGCAGCACAACGCCATCCGAATCGATTCGGCCTTGCCACGCACAATGCTCTCGACGTTGTCGATCAACGCGTGGAATACGCTGGCTACCTGGTCCGCCATGGCCGGTGATGCTATCGCTCATCTATCCTGGGTGTGGGTACCGCCGACCGGCGAGGGTCAGAACTTGACGTTGTCTTGAATTTTGGGGTTATCTCGTTGACCAGTCGTACCGATAACAAGATCATGAGGCCCGCGTCCGCTCCCGAGCTCCAGATGCGCCTACGGTCGCGCCTGAACTGATGGACCTGATCGTTTCGACACCTCAGGGCGAGGCCGAGATCTCGGTAAACGCCGTGCACGAGTCGGTAACGGTCGGCGACCTGTTGAGCCGTGTGCTCAATTCGGCACCGCCGAACCTTGTCTACGTCGACGGACGGCCGATGCCGACCGGAACCCTGATGAGTGCCGCCGGACTCGTCGCCGGGTCGCTGATCGAGGTCAACGCACCGCTCGAGCGGTCCGCCGAGAGTGAGATCACATTGGTGCAGGCGGCAGGCGAAGGCGGAGGCAACCGTCGACCGCTCGCGCCCGGCCGGTACTCGCTGGGCACCGCTCGGCGAGCCAATGTCGCCCCCCTGACGTTCAACCAGGTGCTGGTACCCCGTTGCGAGATCGTGGTCGAGCATTCCCACCGGGTCACGGTTGCCGCCAACCAGGGCGACCTCGACGGTCATCCGGCGGCCAACTCAGCGCGCTGGGAAGACCAACGCCTGCGTATCGGCCATCGCGTGTTCAGGCTCGACGGGATGATCCACGATCGCGCCGATTCGCTGCTTCCGACCCCGCTCGGTCAACTCAACTTCGTTCGCGGACCGCGCGACGAGGCCGCGCCAGAGCCGGAACCAACTGGCCGGGCGCGCACAAGCGGGCGGCGTCGCAGCCGGCGCAACACCCCCGTCGAAATCGCGCCGCCGCCTCCGGAAGCCGTTGTCGACCCGCTGAGGCTCGCCTACGAGGCCGAACTCGACACCATCCGGCGAACCCATCTCGACCTGGCGGAGGTCATTCGGCGGGCCAACAAGCTGTCTGAGCGCCTGTGGGAGCGACGACCGGCCGACGAGGACGCCTTCGTGTTCAGTGTCGGCTTGGCGGATCAGCGATGGACCCCCGCTGACGGCAGCGAGGTCGATCGTCGTGACCTTGCCACGCTGCCTTCCGCACCTGTCCTGGTCGATCTGTTCAACCAGCGTGGCATCGGCTTCGCCAGCACGCCGCCGCAAGCCAGGGCAGCGGCCCGGGCACTGGTGATGCAGGCGTGTGTCGCTCACAGCCCTTCCGATCTTGCGGTCGTCGTGCTGGCGACACCGGCCGGCGCGGCCCGATGGGAGTGGATCAAGTGGCTGCCGCACGCCCGCGCCGCGCATGGTGTGCAGCTGTTGAGCGACGATGAGGCGATCACGGATTGGGTCAACGCTCAGCGCACGTTGACCACCGTTGTCGCCAGCATTCAATCGCTCGGCCGGCCGATCACGCCGAGTCGCCTGACCCTGGCCGTCATCGACGACCCGGCCCTATGGCGTGGCCGGGCAGCGATGCTGCGCGGCCTGTTCGCCGAGGCGCAGCTCCCGGTGCGGTTCGTCGCAATCACCGATCGGGCCGACGACGTTCCTGCAGTCTGCACAACGGTGGTGCGCATCGAGGCGAACGGTGCGGCCGAGGTGGACTACCCGATCAGTGGACCCACGATCACCGATGTCGTGCCGTTCGTGCTCGAACACGACGTTGCGGTCGCCGCGGCACGCAAGCTCAGCCCACTCGAAGACCACACCGTGCAACCGTCCGCCAAGGCGGTACTGCCACCGATGGTCTCGCTGGCGTCACTGATCGATGCCGATGGGCTCGACGCCGGCCGGATCGACGAACGGTGGAGCGCGAGCCGCAGGAGTCGCCGTCTGCGCGTCGCTGTTGGCGCGGGCGAATCTGGTCCGGTCGAGCTCGATCTTGTCGACGACGGCCCACACGTGTTGATCGTCGGCTCGGCCCGATCCGGCAAGACGGATCTGATGCGAACCATCGTTGCCTCGCTGATCGCGGCCAACGATCCTTCGGCCGTCAACATCATCTGCGTCGAGCCCTCCGATGGCTCGTCGTTCTCGGCCTTCCGTGGTGTCGATCACGTCGTCGGCTCGGTCGAGATGTTCGATGAACACGGCGGCGTCCGCCTGCTGCGCGCCTTGCAATCAGAGATCACCCGGCGGGCCCGGGTGTTGGCCGAGAACCACGCTGTCAGCCTTGCCGACTACCACTCCACGGATCGACAGACTGGGGACAAGAACATCGATTTCCGTCCCGACGGCGTACACCCGATTCCGCGACTGGTCGTCGTAGTCGACGACGCCGATGACGTGATGACGAGGCAAGCCGCGTTCCTCCCCCAACTGATCGAGCTTGCCGATCGCTCACGCCATCTCGGGCTGCATCTCATCTTGTCCCTCGGACAGTTGTCTCGGTCGATCGAGCACATGCTGAAGTCGTTCGCCAACATTCGGATCGGTCTGCGGATGAACGATCCGATCGAGGCAACTGCCCTGATGGGCAACCGCGATCCCGTGCAGATCTCACTGCACGCACCCGGTCGCGGTGCGCTGCGTATTGGCGAGGGCGGGTCGACTCCGGTGCAATTCGCCTCGGCGGCTGCAGCATCGGGTGATCTCATGGAGATCACTCCGTTCATCCTCGCCCGTGATCTCAACGCCGCTGAACGAAAGGTCACGACGCGGCCCCCCAACGTCGATACCGAGCCTCGGCGCGAGGGTGGCCTTCGTCACCTCATCGACGTCGTCGCCGAAGCTGCAGGCAAACGAGTCGGCCAGGAACCGCTGCCCATTCTGTGCGCAGAGCTACCAACCGAGCTGGCGTACGACCAGATCTCGTCGCCGCGTGCGAGCACGTCCGATGCCGACGGTGCCGCCTTCGCGGTCAGCGACCTGCCCGACGATCACACGCAGAACGCGCGCCGCTGGAATCCTGCCCACGACGGGAACCTCCTCGTGATCGGAGGGTCTCCGACCGAGCGCTCGAACGCGTTGGCCACTCTGTTCGTGGCCGCCACCGATCGCACATCTCCGGATCGGTTGCAGGGCTACGTGATCGATTGCGCCACAGGTCAGCCCAACCGACTTAATGTCTTGGAATCGCTGCCGGCATGCGGTGCGGTTGCCTCGACGGACGATCCCGATCGCATCTTGAGGGTGCTGTTGCGGATCGTCGAGGAGCTTGAATCGCGTTCTGCCCGCGATCACTCGTCCGCCGAGACTCACATCATGTTGGTCGTCAACGACGCCGGCTCGTTGCTGCGCAGCCTCGAACTCGGTGGAGAGTTCGAGCAGGGACGCGATTTACTGGAGCGCATCGTCAGTCACGGACCATTGCACGGCATCACGACGCTGATGAGCTCTGCCAGCGAACATGCCGCGCCGGCGAGAATGCTCGGCCAGTTTCAGCAGCGCATCATCTTGCATCTCGACGACAGGGCCGCCTACCGAGCCATGGGCATCGAGGTCGGCCGCATCCCCGTGCCGGTCCCCGGACGGGCCATCACGCTGCCCGACCTGGTCGAGATCCAGATCGGATCGATTGCCGACCTCGACGCCGCGGTTGCCGAACGCGCCAGCATCTCTGATTCCGCACAGGGTCCGACGACCGTTGCCCGCACGCCCGACAGCGTCTCGCTCTCGGAAATCGCCGACGTCACGGAGTACTCGCAGGATGGGTGGCGCCTACCCCTCGGGCTCGACACGCGCACGCTGCAGACGGCGACGCTGCAGATCCACGGACCCGGAGGCGCACTGATCCTTGGCGACTCAGCGACCGGCAAGTCGACCGTTCTCACCAACATCGCTCGCTGCGCGTTGGCCGCCGATGCCTCGGTCGACATTCACGCAATTGCCTCGACGTGGAGCCCGTTGTTGTTGCTGCCCCGATTGACGAGCGCGACCACGTTGGCGGGAATCGAGAAGTGGTCAGCGGAGTTCTTCGACCAAACCGATCGAGCACGCCTCGTGCTCGTCGACGACGCCGATCGACTGGACGGCGATGTGTTCGATCGGCTTGCCGCGCTCGACGATCCTCGCCTCGTCGTCATCGCCGCCGGTCGCACGCGCGATCTCGAAGCCCCGGCACACTGGACTGCGCCACTGCGTCGTTCGCGGGCCGCCGTCATTCTTCGCCCGCTCGCGGGTGACGCGGCGATGTTCGGTCTGCACCTGCGTGTCACGTCCTCGCATCTTGCGGTCGGCCGCGGCTTGCTGATCGACGACGACAAGACGACACCGGTGCTGCTTGCCCGCGCCGCCGAAGACCTCGACCCGAAGCAAACTACTCAGGGGTTTGGCACATGATGCGTCGGGGCGACGGCATCGGTATCGAGGTTCTACCCGACGCCCTGCGTGGTGTGCGCCTGCAACAAGACGCGCCGGGTCGCGTGGCCAAGGTTGCCGGCGTGGCCTGCGACACCGACAACGACCTCCTGCTGCTCGATGGGCTCACCCGTCTGCGCAGCCTGCTCGACGAGGCCGGCCAACCAACGCGGGTCTGCATGTGGAGGCACGACTCGTACATCCAATCACTCGACATCACCGGGTGGAGCACGACCGAGCTCAACCTGCATCGCTCGAGGCTCATCGACGTGTCGGCGACGATCGAGATGGCGTCGAGTGCACGTCGACTGCTCGCTCATCTGCACACCGACATGATCCGCCATCGGCGTGTCGAACGGTTCGTACGTCAAGCCGGCTTCGACCTCGAGTCCATCGAACCGACCCCGATGGCGATCGCCCGGTTGGTGCCTGCGTACACGATGCGGCTCATCGGCAGCAGAGGCGATGCCCAACCGTGGATGGCTGTCGTGCACGATCACCTCGTACTGGCGGCGGCGCCGGTCACGGAGGACAGGTTCGAGACCCGGCGCACCGAGCTGCTGGCCACCAGCTGGTCGGCATCGATCGAGGACTTGCGCGAGCGGCTGCTGGATCCGACCCAACTCTTGACGACGGTCAACCAACCCGCCGGTATTGCGGTGTCACTCGGTTTGAGTTTGGTGGGCGACGCCTACCCGGAGTTCCCCGACACCCACCCGGCATGGGGGCCACGCCTGGCTGGCGCGTTGGGCGCGGCAGTCGCCGCCGCGGGCCTCGCTGGACGTGTCCATCACGTTCAGCCACTCGTCGCCCCACATGCGTTCAGCGACGACGGCGGCGTTTGGGTGATCGAGAAGATCGGCGAAGTCGCGCCGAGCCCCCAATTACCCGCGCCGCGCAAGCGGTGGCGTCGCTCGCCCGCCCAATCACTGTCGTAGCCGCCAAGCACTAGTTGGCGTTGCTCACCGCCACCGACACGATCTCGTGCACGAGGTCGCCGGTCAATTCGTCGTACTGGCACAGGGCGTCGGCAACGGCCAGCAAAGCACCACGGTGCTCGAGCAACATGCACGCCGACTTGTCGGCTGACTTGTTCATGATCTCGTCGGCCTGCGCTCGCGATCGTTCATCGGCGAGAACCTTGGCGGCCATGTTGCCGGCCATGTGCATCTCCGCGGCTTCGAGGCTCAACAGGCTCTCGCCGTCACCGACCATCCCGATCAGCTGGGCGGCGATGTTGGTTGCCGCGGCCAGGTCGGAGGCGATTCCTGTCGAGGCCTCGCCGTACTCCTGAAGCTCGGCGGCCCTGCCGGCGAGGGCGACGACGATGAGATCGCGCAGCTCCGATGGTGTGCGAAGGTGTCGCTCCTCACCGTCGTCGTGGGCAACAAGACCGAGCGACGAACTACGGCGCAGGATGGAAGCGACGCGCACGTCACGTCCGACCAACACGGCGATTACCGCGTGCCCGGCTTCGTGGATGGCGATCCGGCGACGCTCGTCGGGCTGGTAGCCGACGTCTTGGGCGAGCCCGACCTCGGTGATCAATTGCGCTTCGACGAGGTCCGTGATGGTGAGTGCCTTGCGCCCGTCGCGCAAAGCAACGATCAGCCCCTCGTCGAGCAGCTTTTCGATGCGCACCGGGCTGTAGCCGGCGGTGCGATCGGCGATGAGGACCGCGTTGACCGACGAGTCGTGGGACTTCTTGTCGAGGTAGTACGCAGCGATTGCCATTCGATCATTCCGCGGCGGCAGGTCGAAATGGATCGTGCGGTCGAAACGACCGGGGCGCATCAATGCAGGGTCGAGACCTTCGGCGCGGTTGGTGGCTGCGAAGACGAGCACATTGGCGGCCTTCAGCTTCGGGCGCTGGATGGCTCTGGCTGGCGGCAGCAGGAGGTTGACCCGATCGATGATCTTGTTCTTGAACTTGGCCCATCCGGTCGGGAGATCGAAGCTCGACATCTGCACCAGCAGCTCGTTGACGATGCCGGCTGCACCCTCACGCATTCCTCCAGTGCCCATGCCGGAGCGGGCCATGCCGATGGCGTCGAACTCTTCGATGAAACCGATCGCGCCGCCTTCGGCGCGCGCTGCCTGGCGAAGGGCCTTGAAGAACTGGCGGATCTTGCGATTGGTCATCCCGTAGAAATGCGACTGGAACTCGCTCGCCGAGACGAACAAGAACGGCACCTCTGCCTCGGCCGCAATGGCCTTCGCCAGGTAGGTCTTGCCGGTTCCGGGACCCCCCTCGAAGAGCACACCGCGACGCGGCGAGCCGCCCATCTCCTCGGCAAAGGTTTCGTGATTGAGGAACAGATTCAATGTGTCGATTGCCTCGCGACGCGTGGCATCGGCACCGACAACGTCGGCGAGACGAATGCTCGAATCGCTTGGCCGCAGCATGGTGTGTGGCGACTTTCCAGAAGCCAGCATCGGGATCAACATCATCCCGGCGATCAACATCAGCATCAACCCCAGAAAGACGAGCTGCGGGTTGTCCTGAATGACCGGCGGCATTCCGAGGCGGATCGGATTCCCGCCCAATTGCCGGTACCAGAACCACACCAGAGGAATGCTCAGCCCCACGAGCAGGCGGGTCAGGCGCTGCTG
>JAENVT010000314.1 GCA_016650435.1 Ilumatobacteraceae bacterium | reverse complement strand
CGGTCGCCGTTGTCGAAACCGGGTCACGCGAAAAACCGTGGTCCGCCGTTGGGGTGCCGTTGCGGATCATGAACCGCACCGTCGGTTCTCTGGTGCTCACGTTCAATCGATACCGATACTTCAGCCCCGAGGAGCTGTCGATGCTGGTGACGCTCGGATCGCACTGTGCCGGCGCGCTGGAGCGGGCATCGCTGTACGAGCGCGACCGCGACATCGCCCTGACGTTTCAACACCGCCTGATGCCAGCTCTGCCGCACACCCCCGAGTGGATCGCTGTGGCGGCCGGCTATCGTCCGGCGACCGGGATGGCCATCGGCGGTGACTGGTACCAAGTTCTCGACGCAGGTGGCGGGCGACTGGCGGCCGTCGTCGGTGACGCTGTCGGTCACGGGCTTGCCGCGGCGGCGGCCATGGGACAACTACGCGCCTCGATCGCAACGGCAGTCGCCAACGACGCTGAACCGAATCACGCCATCGCGGCGGTCGATCTGTTTGCAATGCAAGGTGCAGACACGATGGGTGCCTCGTTGGCCTATGTGCTGTTCGATCCAGACGGGTACGCCCGATACGTCAGCGCCGGCCATGTGCCCGTAGTCCTGGCGCCGGCAGAAGGTCACTGCGTGCTGCTGGAGGGTGGGCGCCGCCCGTTGCTCGGCTTCCGCGTACCCGAGGAACACAACCTGACGGCAGACTTTGCGTTCACCACAGGTGACATCGCCGTGATGTTCACTGACGGACTTGTCGAACGCCGCGGCGAATCAATCGACGATGGACTGAAACGACTGCTTGTCGCCGTCGAGGAAACTAGACACCTCTCGCCAAAGGCGATGTGCTCAACGCTGCTGGATCGTTTGACCAATGGGTACGACGCGGACGACGACATCGCCCTGTTGGTGATCAAACACAATTGAAGCGGTGACTATCGTCGCCGGACGCTGGTCTGATCGACCGGATCTGCCGCTTGATGCCTGCCGCGCTGGGCGACGCCCATCAGTGCGAAGGCAAGCAGCCCCAGCACGAGAATCGAGCCCCAACGGCGACGGGCCCGTCGACGACGCGGCCGCGCCAACGGCGGCAGATCCTCGATGCGGGACCTGGCTTCATCCACGAGATCAGACAGAGTGCTGGCCCCGGACTCGACTACGTTTTTTCCGCTTTCCACAACGCTCTTCAAGGTGTTCGACATGTCGTCTCGCTTTCGTCTGCTGCTGCCACGCCGGAGTGTGACCGACGCGGCAGCTCACGTGTCGCTGGTGTACCCCAGCGCCACACGTTCTAACCGTTTGTTGGTAGCTCTTTCTTGCTAGTTCTCCGACGCCCGTTTCGTCAACGTGACGCCGTCGGCCGTGAACTCGAATCCATCGACGACTGACCGCAGAATGTTGGCGGCAAGCTCGTCGGGCTCGACGTCGACCTGTCCGGACTCCAGCGTGAGCGCGGCAACCAGCTGATGTCCGTCCAGGCGAAAGCGCGTGCGAACCCGATCGCCGACATGCCGTTCGGCCAGCAGAGAAAAGACCTCGTCGAGCGCCAGCCGCAGATCGTCGATCTCGTCGACGGTGAACCCGGCCTCTGCGCCGAGCGACGCGGCGATCATCCGAACTGTCGATGCGTACCGCGTTCGCAGTGGCACGATCACATCGAAATGATCGTCGTCAGCGGACGTCGGCTCGAGTTCGGAGGCCATCGGTAGAACGCTAGCCCTTCGGCGGTGCAGCCGTTGGTGTGCAGTTCGACGTCATGTCACCCGATCGGGGCATTAGAAGTCCGACAGTTAATTTCGCTCGGATCCGACCCGCGGATCTGTTTGGTACGAGCGTGCGGGGGGTAAACCGAGCACATGCCCACCGCCAGGAAGCCCATCACGGTCGCCCTGGTGAACGACTACGAGATCATCGTTCACGGTCTTGCTGCGATGCTCTCGCAGTATTCCGATCGCGTGACGATCGTCGAGATCGACGTCGGCGACGAGCCGCAACGCAAGGCTGACGTCGCGTTGTTCGATACTTTTGCTGGTCGGCGCTACGCGATCGACCGTGCCCGAGAGATGGTCCGCGACGGCTTCGTCGAGCACGTTCTGTTGTACACCTGGGATGCGGGCGCCGAGTTCCTGTCGCTGGCCGACGAGGCTGGCATCTCCGGCGTTGCCCTGAAGTCTCAGACCGGTGGCGCGTTGGTCGAGGTGATCGAACGCGTGGCCAATGGCGAGCGCATCGGATTCGAGAACATCCAGCGCGGGCGGCAGGCGTGGGACAACGACGCGTTGTCGATGCGCGAGCAAGAGGTGCTCGCTCTCATCGCCGTCGGAATGAGCAATGCCGAGATCGGCAAGGAACTGTTCTTGTCGATCGACACCGTCAAGACCTACATCCGGCGCTTGTACAGCAAGCTCGGCGTTAGAAATCGTGCCCAAGCCGCGTTGCACGCCGCTGGTCATCACGTCATGCCTCCACCGACGCGTCAGGCGAACTGCGCAAAGGAATGGGCGTCATGAGATTCGCGCGGCCTCCGGGGCAAGTCGGGCGTATTGGAGCGGAATGAATTGGAGACCGCGCCGTGCCGAGGTCGTGCTCGATCGCGAGTATGACGGCAGGACCGGTACGTTGCGCGTCGCTCGAACGGATGTGACAGGGTGTCTCCACGAGCGCGGTGTCGACCTCGACCTGCGCGAGCGCGCCGAACTCGTGCTCAGCGAACTCGCTGCCAACGCAGTCCAGGCGGCGCCGGGAAATCGATACGGTTTGCGCCTGACCCTCAGCAACGACGGTGCGGTGGTTCTGGCTGTCACCAGTTACACGAACAACGGCAGCCCTCCACCACGCGAGCAATGGCGTCCTCCCACGCTGCTCGCGCCGAGCGGCCGCGGACTGATGATCGTTGACGAGCTGTCGGATACGGTCGTCGTTGATAAGCCCGATCCTCGCACCGTGGTGGTTACCGCAACCCTTCGCTGAAGGCGGTTGAGCCAGCGCGAGTTACCACCCGGCTGATCGCATTGGTAATGCTCCCCGTCACGGCGATGTGCGTGTTGGCCGGCTCGGTCATCGTCGCCCACCGATCGGCCGCCGCCCAGGCGATGGACATCGAGCAGGGTTTCGTTGGGCTTGGGGGAGCTCCTGGCAGTTCCAGTACCTCTCGTGACCTTTCGCTGTCTCTCGGCCCAGCAATCAATGGCTGACCGACGCTGAACAGCGCCGTTGCGGCGGGGTAGCGTGACACGCAATGGCAGCTACTCCAGCGCGCGGGACATTCAGTCCGAACCCGTCTTGCACAATGTCGCGTCCCAGGTAGGTCTGCGTCCACGATGGACCGTCTCAACAACAACGATCCCGAGGATCTCGACGACCTCGAATTGTTCTACGAGTTCGCCGCGACGCGTCATCGGTCGCTCCGCAATCGATTGGTCGAACGCCACATGGGCCTCGCGGCCCACATCGCCAAACGATTCAGCCGGCCCGGTGGGACCGAGGAGGATCTCCGCCAAGTCGCCATGCTCGGACTCGTCAAGGCCATCGATCGGTTCGACCCTCACTACGGCGTGCGGTTCGCGGCGTTCGCCGGCAGCACGATCGAAGGCGAACTGAAGCGACACTTCAGAGATCACAGCTGGACCGTGCGCGTTCCTCGGTCGGCCAAGGACCTGCATCTGTTGGTGCGGCGGGCCACCGACGAACTTGTTCACAAGTCTGGCCGGTCGCCATCCGTCGATGAGATAGCGATCCACCTCGGCGTCGACCGCGACGACGTGCTTCGCGGACTCGCTGCATCGTCGGCGTATCACGTCGGAACAATTCACTCTGTTGGCAACGATGGTGACGGCGAGACTCCGCTAGATCGACTCGATGCCTTGGCTTCCGAAGAAAGCGGCTACGAGCAGGCGATGGATACGCACATCGTCGACGGACTGTTGGCGCGCCTACCGGATCGAGAGCGAGAAATCGTGCGCCTTCGCTTCTACGAACAGTTGTCACAAGAACAAATCGCGGTGGCGGTAGGCGTGTCGCAAATGCAGGTGTCGCGACTGTTGCGCGCCTCGTTCGAAAAGATGCGCCAGTGGATGGATTCCGAAGCCGACGACCCGCCGGACTGACCAAAATTTCACCCTGTCCACGGCAGCGGGAACTTGTCACCCGAAGGGGTGATCATTCGCAGTCTAGGTGGGTGATTAGTGAACGCGCCGACTACCGTTTCACGCCATGTCCGAACTCGGCTCTCAACTCGAGATTTCTGCCACCGCGACGGGTTGGAAGCTGAGCGGCGAAATCGACGCGCACACCGCTCCGCTACTGGCGACGGCGATGGCGGCGCTTCCAGCGGGCGACGTGACCGTCGACGTTGCCGGCGTGTCGTTCATGGATTCCAGCGGACTGCGAGTGCTCATCGACGCTGCAACCAGGGCCCGGGATGGAGGTGGCGATCTGATCATCGCCAACCCCACTCCCGGCATCTCCCGGCTCGTCGAGATCAGTGGTCTCGGCGGGCAGTTGCGACTCGACGACTGAACCGTGTTGAGCTAGTACTGAGCTCAGGCCTTGCGCTCCAGCCGACGCGAATGAAGGATCGGCTCGGTATAGCCACTGGGTTGCTCGGCTCCCGACAGCACGAGATCGCATGCCGCTGTGAATGCTGTGCCGTCGCACGCCGGTGTCATTGCGACGTACGCCGCGTCACCGGCGTTCTGCCGATCGACGACCGCGGCCATCCGCCGCATGGTCGCCATCACCTCATCGTGTGCCACCACTCCGTGCAGCAGCCAGTTGGCGATGTGTTGTGACGAGATCCGGCACGTCGCCCGATCCTCCATCAGACCGATGTCGTTGATGTCGGGGACCTTCGAACAACCGATGCCCTGATCGACCCATCGCACGACGTAGCCGAGGATGCCCTGGGCGTTGTTGTCGAGCTCGGCCTGGATCTCCGAGTTCGTCCAGTCCGTTGCAGGTGCGAGTGGAATTTGCAGCAGATCGTCGAGAGTCGCCCGAAAACCCTGCGAGGCCAGCCCGTCTGCCAACTCCTGTTGGCGAGCGCGAACGTCGACGCGGTGATAGTGGGTCGCATGAAGCGTGGCAGCGGTTGGCGACGGAACCCACGCACAGTTGGCTCCGGCGAGCGGATGGTTGATCTTCTGCACGAGCATGTCGGCCATCAGGTCCGGCGCGGCCCACATGCCCTTGCCGATCTGCGCCCGGCCCGGCAGGCCACAAGCGATACCGGTGTCAACGTTCCAGTCTTCGTAGGACTGGATCCAACGCTGCGATTTCATTTCGCTCTTGCGGACCATGGGACCGGCCATCATCGACGTGTGGATCTCGTCACCGGTGCGATCGAGGAACCCGGTGTTGATGAACGCGACGCGAGATTTCGCGGCGCGGATGCACTCGGCGAGGTTCACCGTGGTGCGGCGCTCCTCGTCCATGATTCCGATCTTGACGGTGTTGCTCTGCAGACCCAGGAGGGCCTCGACGCGCGTGAAGATCTCGTTCGTGAAGGCGACCTCATCCGGGCCGTGCATCTTCGGCTTGACGACATAGATCGAACCGGTACGGGAGTTGGATCCCGCGGTGACCGGCTGCAGGCCTGGCATCGCGCAGAGCACGGTGATCATCGCGTCGAGCAGACCTTCGTAGACCGGCATCCGATTCCGGTCGAGGACCGCCGGCGTGGTCATCAGATGACCGACATTTCTTACGAGCATCAATGCGCGCCCGCGTCGCGTCAGCGTCGACCCGTCAGGTGCCGTGAACACCCGATCGTCTGCCAAGCGGCGAGTGAAGGTGCGGCCGTTCTTTGTCACCTCTTCGGTCAACGTTCCGCGCATCAGACCGAGCCAGTTGTGATAGGCGAGCGCTTTGTCGGCGCTGTCGACAGCGGCAATCGAATCCTCGAAATCCATGATCGACGTGAGTGCCGATTCCAGCACGACGTCGGCGACGCCAGCCCTGTCGGTGGCCCCAATGGGGTGTGCTCGGTCGATGACGATTTCGATGCCGAGACCGCGGTGATCGAGCAGGACTGCACTCGGTTCGTCGGCTGGCCCCACGTAGCCCGCGAAGAGGGCGGGGCCGGCGCCGGGCAAGGATCCGTGTGCGCCGTCGCCAAACGCAACCGTCAATCCACCATCGGCGACCCGATACGAAACGACGTCGCTATGTGAACGCCGTCGGCCGTCGCTCGAGACCAACGGTGCGATGTCGTCGAGAAATCCGCGTGCCCAGGAGATGACCCGCGCCCCACGCGTTGGGTCGTATTCGCCTGGCGGAGCGGCATCTCCCAACGCGTCGGTTCCATAGAGCGCGTCGTACAACGATCCCCACCGCGCGTTCGCGGCGTTGATCGCGTAGCGCGCGTTGGTCACCGGCACGACCAGCTGCGGCCCGGCGATCGTGGTGATCTCGGGATCGACATCTGTGGTGGTGATCTCAAAAGCTGGCCCAGTAGGCACCAGGTAGCCGATGTCCTCGAGGAACGAGCGGTACTCGGCGGCGTCATGTGGCATGCCGGGGCGTTCCCGATGCCATCTGTCGATCTGTGCCTGCAGCGTCGCCCGGACCTCGAGCAGTTCAGTGTTGCGCGGCGAGAGATCGTGGATCAGCGACGACAGGCCCTGCCAGAAGTGCTCTGGATCGACACCGCTCGCCGGCAATGCCTCGGACTCCAACACGCCTGCCAACTCGGATCCGACGAACAGGTCGTGCCGGGCGACGTACGCGTCGCTGTAGTCACGCAGCGCCTCGTCGGTCGTCATGGCCGGGTTATCACGCCGCGTCCAGCGCCGGCTTCACCTCGCTGCAGAAGACCTCCATTGTGTGCTTGGCCTCGTCGAGCGTCATGTCGCCCACGGGAATCTGCAGTACGAGGTAGTCCGTCAAACCTGGGGCAAGCACGGCGGCAAAGCGGTCCTTGATCTGCTCGGCGGTCCCCGCGCCGAAGTGAATTGCGTCCTCCATGTGCGCCGTGATGTTTCGCAACGGATTCAACGCCGCGTCGCACTCTTCGTCGGACAGCACGAGATGGTCGAACTTGTGCACGCCGTGCGTACGGCGCATCAGCCCGGTCATGCTGCGCCGGGCGATCTCGAGCGCCTCGTTCTCCGTCGGCGCGATCGCCAGCAACATCGTGCAGCCGACACGTGGTGCCGAATCGGGCCCGTCGACTCGATGGGTGTCGCCCTTGTGGGCGTTCCACGTCTCGACATAGAGGTCGTGAGACACCTTGTCGATGGGACCGGGCCACATCAGGTTCATCCCGTGACGACCGGCCGTGACCGGACTGCCCGGGTACCAGAATGGAATCGGATTCTGCACCGGCTTCGTCGACATGGGGATCGTCGGGAAGTCGTAGAACTTTGAATTCTCACTGCTGATCTCGCCTGTCGCAAAGGCGTCGCAGATGATGCCGAGGATGTCGACGAAGCGCTCTCTCGAGTCATACCAGTTGCTGCCGAACCAATAGTGCTCGATGGGCGCGACGCCGCGGCCGACTCCGAAGTCGAGGCGGCCGTTGGTCAAGTTGTCGACAACGATCATGTCTTCGATGATCCGCACCGGATGGTGCAACGGCAGCAGCTTCACCATCGGCCCGAGACGGATGTTCTCGGTGATCTGCGAAGCAGCGGCAATGAACACTTCTTGGTTCGGCGCCATGCAGAGGTCCGACCCGTGGTGCTCGGCGAGATGGAAACCGGCGAAGCCAGCTTCGTCAGCCATCCTGATCAGATCGAGTCGATCTTTCAGCAGCTTCGGTGTCGGTGTGCCGGGGATGTCTTCGATGTGATCGAAGATTCCGAACGATGGCTTGCCCATGAAATTCCTCTTCTGTCCCGCTTGGCGCGGCGTTGTGCGGTCTGGTGATCGTGTCACGTCTCCCGGCCGCGTGACGTATCGACTCGCCCAGTAGTGCCGCCTGATCTGGGTGAACTCGATCGTGTCGCCGAAATCCGGTTGCGCTGAAAATTTCGAACCGACTCGGGCGAACGATCGTCAGGTCGTGCTGACGCGTCGTCGCTGGTGCACCCGGTCGCCGATCCATCCCGACAAGTCGACCGTTTTCGTGCCCGCCGGATAGGTGATCGCCGTCGTAGAGGTCGCGGTGACGCTCGACGACGCGCCGGGATGTCCATCGAACATCGCATCGAGACGTGACACGCCCTTGGTCGTCACCGTGACGGTGCGCGTCGAACGATCGAGGGCAACCGACATTGATGTCGCCGGAGACTGCTCGAGCAGACTGATGCAATGGGCGATCAGGTCGCGGTTGCCGGCGAGCAAGTCGTCGCGCGTCAGTGCGTATGTCTCGCCGGAGATGCCGATGTCTTCGATAGGCAGGCCCTGACTCGGACCCGACCGAGTTGCCCGACGGTACGCGAGCGACAGTCCGATGCCGTCGGGAAGCGCCGGCAGCGCGATCGGCGATCCGGCAAGCGCGCCGCGAAGTTCGGCATAGTCCCACACGTTTGCGCCGCCCGCGCCGGTCGCTTCACCCACGCAGACGAATGGACCGATTGCGTTGTCGACGAACCCCGCCGAGAACAGATCGCCCGCTGAGTATGTCGTCGAATCGCTCACCAGCACAACCGGCCCGCCGTATTGCTGGCCGATCGAGTTGCACGCCTCGACGGGTGTGATCGGAATGGGCTGCGAGTACAGCTCGCCATTGCGCACTGCGGCATCGAGCGACTCCTTCCACGGTGCCAGATCGTCGCGTAGCGACGGCAGGTCGGCCATGTCGCGTGTGAACGGTGTGGCGAGCACCGAGAAGCGTGTCGGCTGGATTGGCTTGGGCGTGAACAACTGGAGCGCCCTCTCCGCCGCCCAGATGTATCCACCGGGGTTGCCCCGCAGATCGAGGATCAGGCCACGATCCGGCAGCAATGGGATCAGGCGCGTCAGCTCGGCGATGAACGGGTCGGGAGCTGCGTCGAAGCCGTAGATGCGGAGGTACCCGTACGCACCACCAGGTGCGCTGATCGACATCGCCTTGAGCGTGCTCGTCAGGCTGGTGGCGATCACGTCGGCGACTGGTGGCCGGCGGGTGGTCGCTTCCGCTCGCTTCGGCGCCGCGGCCTGTTTGCCGGTCAATGCGCCGGGAGCGAACAGCAACATCTTCGCTTGTCGGATTGCGGCTGCTGCCGGGTCGATAGCCCGCGTCCGACGAAGACGCACCGGCACCCGCCCGGTCGGCCCGCCGGCGAGCACGCCGGCGATCTCGGAGGGATCGACGACCTGCCACGGAATCTTCACCTCGCGTGCCGGGCCGGTCAGCGCGCCTGTGCTCGTCGTCGAGCGGTAGCCGACGATCACCCATTCCTCGTCGGGTGGCGGGCTGTATTGCAGCGAGCGCAACGTCAGGCTCTGCGTTGCCCAAGCGCGCTGACTGTCGGGCCGGCCGCCCACCTCGGCCTCGCTGTACCGCTGCACGGCACGGTCGATCGGCACACCGTTCCAGTACTCCAGCACGACACCGGGCCGGAACGTGGCATCGATACCGTGGCCGACCTTGGTGACCACGTAGGTGGGCGAGCTCGTCGTGCCGATCATCTCGACCAGGAACGGCATCGCGGCAACTTTGTTCGCCAACGCGACCGGACCGGCATAACGAGTGTGAGCGTCTCGTAGACGAGTGACGAGATCTGCGAGCTCGAGATGGAACGCGTCATCGGTGAGCTCGTCGACTTGCGAACGCAGGATGCGCAGTCGTTGCACAGGATCGGTGCCGTAGCGCGCTCGCTTCAACGGCAGGTGTGTGTAGACACCGTCGATCACCGTTTCGATGCCCTCGATCAACCTCAGTCGCTCGGCTCTGGTGAGTGAGCCAGGAGACAGGAACGGCCCTGTCAGCGCACCGCTCGCTTTCGGCGCTCGACGTTTCGCTCCTTTTGCGGTGGAGCGCTTTCGTGTCGCCGATGGCGCTCGAAATGCGTCCGAGAGAACGACTCCGCGTTGGGCGACGGCGATCCGATCGGTGGCCATGACCTACCTCCTCACAGTGCTGCTCCTCACTGGGAGCGACCACCATGATGACATCGCAAACTCGACGCCTGATACCGCCGAACGACGTCGACTAGCAGAGGGCGAAGACGGTGACGCCGTAAATCGTCTGGCCGCCGTCGGCCTCGGTGCGAATGACGAATGCGAGGGCCGCGCTGTGGTAGCTCGCGTTCTCGACGTTGGTCATGTGTGGCGGTGAGTTGTACCACAGCGAGATCAGGGTCGACGGCGAGGTGCCCGTTGCCTCGGCGATGTTCTCGCCCGTGGGGCATCCGACGGCTGCATCGCGGGCGGCGTTGGTTGAGTGCCCGAACACGCTGGGGTTACTCGCCAGCTGCAGTGCCCACGAACATGCGAAATTCTGGGCGCCGGCATTCACGGCCAACGCTCCAACCCCGACTGATGCGCGGGTTGTGTTCAACGACGACAGTCCCTCGTTCGTGCATGCCGCGAAACTCACCTGAGGTGTTGGAGGCGGCGTATTCGCAGGAGGTGCTTGAGTGGCGACGGCAGACGGACCGGAGAACCAACCCGAAAGATCGGCGACCAGGTGGGTTTGCGCCAGGCTGTAAAAGCCGAGCCCGCGGTTCGAAACCTGGGTGATTGCGAAGTTGGCGACTATGTCGCCGGCGCCGACAGAGTTGACGGTCGAAGTTGCCGGTCGGGCTGTACCCGCGGGGAACGCGGTGACGAAGCCGGACGCACCGTCGACCGAGGTGAGGTTGTAGGCGACCGAGCCGCCTTGTGACGAAGCAAGTTCCAACCCGCCGCCCGGGTAGAGGGGAGTGCCGTTACCGAGCGGGCTCGCCAGCCGTGTATCGAGAAGCCGGGTTGGGTCATATGCCGTGAACAGCCCATCGGTTCCTGCGGCAGCCGATGGACCGGTGAAGTAGCCGAGGAGATCGACGACGATGTGCCCGCCGCCGGAGACGTACAACGCCACTCCACTGCCGGACACGGGGAAGATGCCGGCGGCAGCGCGGGTCTGGTTGGCCTGATCGACATTGAGAATCGACGAGGTCGGCATGACGCGGCCGGCAGGAAACTCGGTGACGAAGCCAGCCCCGGTGGATTCCGTGACCGTGACGTTCAATGCGAGAGCAACCGAATCGGCGGGAACTCCGGCGGGTATCGGCAGCGTCACGCTCGCGCCTGGGCCCAACTTTGATCCGTTGCGCGAATCGAAGAGACGAGTTGGCGGGCGTGCCACAAACCGGCCGGCTGTGCTGGATCCGGCAGGCACGAACGCGCCGACGACATCGACGACAACCTGTGACGTAGCCGAGGTGAAAACACGGAACGCGCCGGAGGCATCGACTCGCGTGATCGAGCTGTTTGCGCGAATTTGGCCGGCGTTGAAGTTGAGATTCGAGACGAGCGGACGTGCTTGGTCTGCGGGCCACGCTGTGAGGAAGCCTGCAGTCTGTGGCCTGTCGACGGTCAAGGTGAGCGCCAGCGATGTGGCGTTCGCTGGGATGCCGCAAATCCCGCGTGTTGCGATCTGCATGGTGAGAGCATCGATGCGCACGTATCCACTGGTCAGACGGGTGTCTGCCAGGCGGCATGGCTGCAACGACACATAGGAAGCGCTCGAAACAGGCGCCGCGTCGACAGCCGGAAGTGCAACTGTTGACTGCACCATTGCTGTGGCTGCAAAGAGTGCCACAAGCGCAAGAGGGCCGCGAACCCAATCCAGCCGGAAGGAACGCGCTGGGCGCGGAGCCGTGAAGCTGTGCATGAAATCGGTCCCCCGATGGTTCAGCGCCCACAAAACTCTTAGCACGCGTCGAGACTCCACGTCGAGTCATCGGTCGAATTCGCTCCGAACTTGAGCGCGTTCTTCCTGGCAGCTCACTAGATTGCCGCGATGCAAGTCGTTCTGGCCAGTGGTCATATGACCGACAGCGCCGGGCGCCCGTCCGCTCGATTTCCCGAGACCTCGGTCGGCAGGGTGCGCAAGGAGATTGCCCGCCAATTGCAGCGATGGAACGTCGGCGCGGACGATGTCCTGATCTGTGGTGGCGCACGGGGAGCGGATCTGATCGCAGCCGAGGAGGGGCTTGCGTTGGGGGCATCGATTCGGCTCTGCCTTGCTCTGCCGCACGAAGAGTTTCTGTTGCGTTCGGTTGAGCTCGCCGGCACGGATTGGCTCGAACGGTTCGAATCGGTCGAATCGCGGAGCGATGTGCGGCAGCTCGACGCCGATCCCAGGGCTGCGGACATCTTCGCGGTCGCCAATCAGTGGATGCTCGATCAGGCGCTCGCTCTCGACGCTTCCGACCGTTACGCGCTGATCGTGTGGGACGGACGCGAGCCTGACGGCGTGGGCGGCACGGCACACATGGCGAGCCTTGTTGCGTCACACCACCTGCGGATGTACACGATCGATCCGACGCCGCGACCGACGCGGTTGGATCGTGGCCGTTGCGGGTAGAGAGCTGATCAACGAAAGGCGCGAATCTTGCCTGGAACATTGGTAACACGCATCTCCGATGATTGGGTCGTGGCGAGATACGGCGTCCAGACGCCGCAATTCCTATCCAACTCGGCGACGTGGGGCGCCATCGCCGACGCTGCATGGTTCATCGACAAGGTGACCGCACACGCCGCTGTGTGCCCACCCGGCACGACTGGTGTGGCCGTGCACATGGCGCCGGCATCGCGAGCCTGTGATGCCCCGGGCGCAGGCATCGTCGCGAATGTGCGCAAGGCATTCAACGAGCTGTAGGGCATCACGTATCAAGAGCCATCGTCGAGGTCTCTAGTGTTGGAACTGGAATTTCGGGGACCTCGGGGTGGGGTGTCCGAGCAGGGAGGTTCGAGGATGTGTCTGTGAACGCGTCAGTACCGCGGGTGCCAGTGCCTGCATTTCGTCCGCTGCGCATCTACGCGCTGGATCCGATGCGCTTGGAGGACACGGGCGACGGCTTCGTGACGCCGCGTGCCGTGTTGAACGTCGAGTACGAGCCGCTTCAGCCGGGCCCCATAGGGCAACGGTTTCAGGTCATCGATTTCGACGGTTCGCGAGACCGCTTCTACGAGCCGGTGGACTTGGACGACCCGCTCGTCATCATGACCCAAGGCTTGACACCGAGCGAGACCGAACCGCGCTTTCATCAGCAGATGGTCTATGCGGTTGCGTCGTCGGTGTGGTCCGCCTGTGAGGCAGCGTTGGGTCGCCGGATCGGTGCCCACCATGGTGGTCTGAAGATCTTCCCGCACGCGTTCTATGGCGAGAACGCCTACTACGACCCGGAGCGCACCGCGCTCTTGTTCGGGTACTTCCAGGCGGACGATTCCGATCCGGGTGCCAACCTGCCCGGGCAGTTCGTGTTCACGTGCCTTTCTCACGACGTCGTTGCCCACGAGACCACGCATGCGGTGGTCGACCGGTTGCGTCCAAGGTTCAACGAGGCCACGAACCCAGATGTGACGGCGTTCCACGAGGCGTTCGCCGATCTCGTCGCGATCTTCCGCCACTTCACGCTGGATCAGGTGTTGATTGACGCGATCAACAAGAACAAGGCGGACGTGACGAGCGCTGACGTGATCTCCGGACTCGCCCGCCAGTTCGGATATGCGACCGCGCAACAGCGGGCGTTGCGCGACGCCTCCGACGACAAGCCCGATCCCACCCGCTTGGCCAGAACCGTCGAGCCCCACGCGCGTGGTGCCATCTTGGTACAGGCCGTCTTCGACGCCTACCGGACCACGTACCTTGCACGTGTTCAAGATCTGCTTCGGTTGGCCTCTGGGGGCACGGGTATTCTGCCGGAGGGACGACCTCATCCGGATCTGGTTCGTCGCCTTGCTCGCGAGGCGTCCGCGACCGCGCAGCTGTACTTCGAGCGGTGTGTGCAAGCGTTCACCTACCTTCCTCCGCTCGACGTGACGTTCGCCGACTTTCTACGCGCCATCGTTACGGTCGACGCAGTCACGTCACCGTCGGACGATTCGTTCCGTACGGCGATCATCGAGGCATTCCGCCGGCGGGGGATCTACGCCACAGAGGCCGGGTCGCTCGCCGAGCAGGCCATCGCCCTCCCGATCCAGTCCGGCCTGGCGCTCACCAAGGGACTGGTGCCGCGGCTGGTGAACCGCACGACAAGTGCGTTGGGTGAGTGGCACCAGCGAAACGCCATGCAGCAGGCGGAGGAGGGCAGGCTCTCGGCCGCCTTGAGTCGTTGGGCCGATGGACATGCTGAGGCAATCGGCCTCGTACCGCCGGTGGAAGGCCAGAGCGAGATCGAACCGGTGGGATTTCATTCCACGCTCCGCCGGCAGACCAACGGACAGCCGTGGGTCGATACCGTCCTGCAATTCGTGCAGCACCGTCGTGATCTGGTCACCGATGATCTCGGTGGGGTCGTGCCGAAGGCAGCCGTGACGGTGATCGCCGACGCGGTCGGAAACGTTCGCTACATGATCGGCAAGACGATGAGCGCCGGCTCGCCGCGCTTGGAAGCACTTCGCGAAACGATCGGGGAGTTCGATCGTGAAGACACCAAAGCCGCCTACACGTCGAAGAAGGGACCCACACGCTTGCGCGTGAACTTCGCTCGCCTCCACGGCGGCATCGACCGACGATCGGATTGGTGATGACTGCCCACCATGCAACTGAGCTGACGATTCGCATGTACAACGTCGGGTTCGGTGACTGCTTTTTGCTCACGTTCACGACAGAGGCAAAGCCGTACACGATGCTCATCGATTGCGGCCGGCTTTCCGGGAGCAGCAACTCGGGGCCCGACTTCTGGACGGTGGTCCAACAACTCGTTGATGACCTTCCCAAGGTCGACGGGCATCCGCATGTCGACATCGTGGTGATGACGCACCGACATCGGGACCATGTGCATGGTTTCAGCCGACCTGATATGTGGGCGAGCGTGACGGCCGGCGAGGTGTGGATGCCATGGACCGAGAACCCCCACGATCCCACCGCTACTGGGCTGCGCACGCAGCAAGACACCGCCGCGAAGAACGCGCTGGGCGCACTGAAGGCGTTTGGGGTGAACGCCGGCCCCGCATACGAGTTGGCGCTCAACTCGATCAGCAACGCCGCAGCGATAGAGACCCTCAACGGGCTGAGCACGAAGCCGATCCAGTACCTACCCGAGAAGAACGCCACGACGACCACGGTGCGCGATAGGTCGACAACAGTTGCCGAGAATGTGCTGCCTGCTGGGGTCACTGTCCGCGTCCTCGGCCCGTCCCATGACCCAAAGGTGATCGCCCGCCTCAACCCGCCAAAGGGCCAGGCATACCTGCGTCTCGCGGCCGCCGGCGATGACCCCGAGAGCGACGCCCCGACGAGCGTGCCGGCCCCTTGGGGTGGAAGCTGGGATCGGAAGTACGCGGACCTCGCAGGAACATTCTCAAAACGCCTGGGAATCAAGCGGGCCGCGTTCAACAAGTTGCTGACGAGCGTCCGAGCCGGCGCACGTGGCGACGCCGAGAACCTCGCGTTCGACGTCGACAACGCCCTCAACGGCACAAGCCTCGTTCTGCTCATCGAGGTCGGCGAGCACACCCTGTTGTTCCCGGGCGATGCCCAGTGGGGAACATGGGATGTCATCCTAAAAACCCCTGAGTGGCAGAAGCCGTTGAAGCGCATCACGTTCTTGAAGGTCGGTCATCATGGCAGCCACAACGCGACTCCGGTTGGATTCGTCGAGGGTGGCCACCTTCACGACGCCACCGCGATGGTGTCGGTTGCGGCCACGTCCAACACCTCGGCCGGATGGAAGGCGATCCCCAAGAAGGAACTGCTCAAGGCACTCCAATCCGCCGGCGTCAGCCAACTGATACGAAGTGACAAGCCACTACCGCTCGCGGTCAGCGGCATCGCCCGGCCTGACGGCAAGCCGTACACCGAGGCCACGTTCGCGATCGACGGCGGGAAGTGAGCCAAATGATCACCATCGATATCAACATCGTGAGCCCGCTGCTCGCCGAGCACGGTGTCTCCTGCTCGTTCCAAGGCGAGTGGAACCCGAATCCGAGAGAACAAGCCGGCTCGTGGGACTTGTTGGTCGAGCTCGTCACGCGCATCACCGTCGTCGGTCTCAAAGAGGACGAAGGCCGACTCGATGCCGCCCTCGAAAGCTATGCAGCGATCTTCGGCGCAGCTCGCGGCGCGCTACAGCGACACGGCCGGACGGTGGCGGCGGAGCGGCGAGGTGAGTTGTCGTTCGCCACGATTGTTGCGCAGCTTCTCAACAGAGTGATTCGTCCGGTCACGGCATGGTGGCACCCGCGGGTCGCTGAACTCGACGACGCTCAAGCAGAAAAGCTCCGCAAGACCCTCGCCGAGCTCTCAATTCTCCTGACCGAGTACGCCAAAGTTTTTGCCCAGGCGTGCGATGCCACAGAGTTTGTGCGTTACCTCGTCGACGAAGGCATGCACTACCGGCGCCCGGCGTCGTCGACGGACACCTGAGGTGGCCGTGCTGCCGCGCGTCTTCATCAGTTACCGGCAGCGTGAGACGTCGGACCTGACTCGGGCGCTCCAGGTCGAATTGGTACGAGCTCTCGGCGACGAGCATGTGTTCTTCGATCGCGACTCAATGGCGGCAGGCCGTTCGCTAGATGCCGCCATACCCGATGCAGTTCGCACAGCAGACGTGGTCTTGGCGGTCGTTGGGCATCATTGGCTGAATGAGTTCGAGAGCCGCCGTCAGATTCGCGACGACGTACGGGTCGAGCTCGGCGAGGCGATCATTCGTCGCAAGATGGTTGTTCCGGTCGTCCTCGAGGACGCCCCGTGGCCTCCTATCGGCAATTGGCCAGCGGAACTTTCCTCAATGTCGCGACTTCTTCCGCAACGGCTTCGCAACAATGATTGGAGTCACGACGTGAGGGCCCTGTTCGATGCGATCGGCGTACCGAAGGGTGATCCGTCCGCGGGTGTTGTGCCGGGCAGCATCGTGTCGGGAAACAACGTCACCATCGTCGACAGCCAGATCAGTGGTGGCGACATGACCTACTTCGGTGACTCTGCCGTTCAGCCAGACGTGCGGCCTGGTCGCCGCAGAAGGTTCGGTCGCCGCCCCACCTGAGGGTCTGATCAGCGAAGAGGCTTTCGCCGGTCCTCTTCGTACACATGGTCACGGGGAACCAGCAGCGAGACCACCACGATGACCAGGCCGAGCACATTGCCGACTGCGCCGGCGGCGATCCACGGGAAAACGTCGTCGACTTTTATTTCTGGCGCGTCCCCCGACGTGTCGAAGTTGAAGATACGACTCTGGAGGCGAAGCACGGCGTACATCCCACATCCGAGGCCGACCAACATCACCAGGATTCCAAACTTCAGCGCCTTGCGTGGGCCAGAGCGCATACGCGATCGGAGCCGCAGTCCTTCGTGCACGTGGAAGTCGTGGCCCGCCATTTGGCTGTGCTCGACATGCAGGTCACGCTGAGCCGCTGCAACCGCACCGGCTGGTGGTGGCGGTGTTGACCATGCTTGCGGGTCTGCGGGTGGCGCCTCTACGACACGCGGCTGGGCCCAGGTACTACCCGAATTTGCCTCGGGCACCAATGCCACGATCGTCTCCCCGAACTGCACTCGCTGACCGATCGCGACTCGGCGGGCGCCGTTGATTCGCTCTCCGTCGACTGAAGTACCGTTGCTCGAGCCGAGGTCGACGACCTCCACGAGCGTTGGAGTCATCAGCGTGACGACGGCGTGCATTGACGAAACGGTGTCGTCCGACAGCATCAGTTCGCACGACGACGAACGACCGACGCGAACCGGCCCGGTGTCCAACCGCGCCCCTCGCCCTACATCGACCCCACCAACAACTGTGATCTGCATCCGGCCTCCCAGATGTGCGCATGGCGATCTTACGACGCGGGCAGGCGGTCGCTTACCCGATTGACTTTCGTACCACTCACAACAGAGTTCGGAACACGGCGCACAGATACCAACTGCGGAGGCGTTGGCCCGGTATTCAGCTGGAGCGGGTGACGGGAATCGAACCCGCATAGCCAGCTTGGAAGAACGCTATATGGGTGCTTGTGGGCAGGCCCACCACTGGCTCGCTCGGCTGTTCGGCTCGGTCGACTCACACACTCCTACAGAGCCTCCGCGAGCCAAAGCGCAGCAAAGAAATTCGCGCACGGGCCGAACGACGTCGTCGCGAAGTTCAGCCCCACACAACTGCACCCCGGCGTGCGTGCACCGATTCGCCTCTCCAAGCGCGCTGGCGCTCGAAGACCCGAGGGCGCGCCGAGGGCTGACGCTCCTCGTGCGTCGCGCTAACAAATCTCGGCCGCGGCGGCTCCTTGACGAATCCATACTGGCGGTCTGGGGTGCCGGTTAGTGGGGGGCTAGGTTGGCGGAGCCAGACTTCTGGGCACGAGGGTGAGGAGGTGGTTGTGGTTGCTCGGCTGTCAGGCACGGTGACGTTCTTGTTCACCGACATCGAGGGCTCGACAGAGCGGTGGCAGCTCGATGGTCGGGCGATGGCTGATGCGTTGGCGGCACACGATGGGCTGATCCGTTCGGTGGTCGAGCGGCAGGGGGGCATGGTGTTCAAGCACACCGGCGATGGCATGTGCGCGGTGTTCGTGTCGGCACCCGCGGCGGTGGCTGCTGCCGTGGAAGCGCAGTCGGGCTTGGAGTTGCCGGTGCGGATGGGCCTACACACGGGGGAGGCGGAGTTGCGCGACGGTGACTATTTCGGTCCCGCGCTCAATCGGGCTGCACGGGTGATGGACGCCGGGCATGGCGGGCAGGTACTGGTGTCGTCGGCGACAGCGGGCCTCGTCCGAGGGCACGATCTGGTCGATCTGGGCGAGCATCAGCTGAAGGGTTTGGCGACCACCGAGCGGATCTTCCAGGTCGGCGATGGACAGTTCCCGGCGCTGCGTACTCAGCGACCGATGGTGGGGAACTTGCCGGTGGAGCTGTCGACGTTCGTGGGCCGATCGCACGAGGTCAAGTCGCTGGTCGAGGAGCTGGTCGCCCACCGCCTGATCACCCTGATCGGGGTGGGTGGCACCGGCAAGACGCGTCTTGCCGTCGAGACCGGCATGACGGTGTCGGCCTCGTTTCCCGATGGTTGCTGGATGGTGGAGTTGGCCGCTGTGATGATCGACGACGCGGTTCCGTTTGCGTTCGCTGCGGGATTGGGGATGACGGCGCCACGCGATGGTGATGTGATCGACCATCTCCTTTCGCGCCTGCACCACAAACGGCTGCTGGTCGTGGTCGACAACTGCGAGCACGTGCTGGCTGCCGCCGCGAGCGCAGTGGAACGGATCGTCGCGAGGTGTCCCAGTGTCGCTGTGGTAGCGACGAGCCGGGAACCGTTGATGGTCCGTGGGGAGCGTCTCATGCCGGTGCCCTCGCTGCTGCCCGAGGACGCCGAGCGCCTCTTCCTCCAACGTGCCCGCGACGAAGCCCCCGATTTGGTGATCGACGACGACCAGCGCCGCGCGGTGACCGAGCTGTGCCAGCGCCTCGACGGGCTGCCGCTGGCGCTCGAGCTGGCGGCATCGAGGGTGCGTGCGCTGACCCCTGTCGAGCTCGTCAGCAACCTCGAGGAACGCTTTCGGATGCTGGTCGGAGGCCGACGCTCGCGACTGGAGCGACACCAGACCATGCGTGGCACACTCGACTGGTCCTACGACCTGTGCAACGATGTCGAGCGGGCCGTGTTCGATCGGCTGTCGGTGTTCCCAGCCGGGTTCGATCTGGCGGCTGCCCGTGCCGTCGCCGGCGGCGAAGGCGTCAACGACCTTGACGTCGCCGACGTCGTGCCCCAGCTGCTCGACCGTTCGCTGCTGCAACGCTCCACCGCTTTCGACGGCACCACCCGCTACCGGATGCTGGAGACGATGCGCGCCTACGGGCGCGAGCACCTGCAACATCAAGGAGCCGCTGACACGACCCGTGCGCGGCACGCGCATTACATGGCCGCCACGATCGGCGCGCTCGGTCTGCGCACTTTGGGACCCGATGAGCACCAGGCGATCGGCCGTCTCAACGAGTACCTTCCCGACTCACTCGTCGCCTTCGACTGGTGCATCGACCACCAGGAGTGGGAGAACGGACTGCGCGTCATCTCCGTGGGAGAGGACCTGGCAGACCGAGAGTCGGACGAAATGGTCATTCGTTTGCACGATGCCGCCCAGGCGGGTGGCGCCAGTACAGAGCTCCTCGATGAACTCGAGCTTCGCGATCTGCTATTTGACACCGTCCAACAGTCGACGGAACGCGGGTGGCGGATGATCCGAGCGCATCGGCCCGTGCCTTCGGACCGAGCTTCCATTCCTCCTCACATGGACTTCATGGATGGTGGCCTGGCTGCGGCCGATGTCGACGAGTTCCTGAGGGGCCTCGATGAGTGGCGCGCCGCCCCACCCGTGAATCGCTTCCTCGCGGAGGTGGCAGCCATCCGCACCCTGGCACACAACGGCCACCTCGAGGCGCTCGAGGAGCCATTGGACCGCTTGACGGCATTCGTCGCAGAGCTCCACAGCCCCCGCGCACTCCGCTGGCTCGCCGAGCTCCACGGCACGGTGGCCAGAACGCGCGGCGATTGGGTCGAAGCCGCTCACTGGTACGCCAAGGTCACCCAGGCCGGGGACGGTCGGCTGCACACGTGGCTCGACCTGGCATCGGCGTGGCACCTGCTCACCGCCCGCTGTCTGTGCCCGGGAGCGGTGGACATCACGGGCGCCGAGCTGCGCGAGCCGTGGGAGTGCCTTCGCAATGAGCGCCTCGAACGGCTCGGCTGGCACGGCGCCACCTCGACTGCCCTCGCCCTACAACGCCTCGGACGAACGTCCCTCGCCGACCGGTTCGCCAGCTGGGTGTACCGGCACGACCTCGGCGACACGGCGGGGGGGATGTCGATACGCGAGGTGCTCGAGATCGCTGGCCTGCCAACTGCCCAGGTCGACGAGAACGACGACCTCGACGCGCTCATTGACGAGTTGTTCGCCGTCGCCGACGAAATCGACCACCAAACGGCATAGCTCCACAGCGAGCAGAACTGATGCTCGGCGCGGTCCGCCCGCGCGTCGTCGCGGTGACTTCCAGGGTGGCGCTGCCCGCCCGAGCGCGTGCTCCGCAGCATGTACCGCCGCGGTTTCCCCGACTTCACGTTCTCACCCAGTGACCCCGCCGATCCTGGCGACAGAGGGCGGCATCTCGTTGGCGGGGGGCTCGTTCCAACCGACGCTCCGGCGATCGCGTGCGCGATCGCGCGGCCGACGCGACTACCCACGCGACTGCCCACGCGACTGCGCGAACGAACTGCCTGGTCGTCGCCCCGGTCGCGCGCGATCCCGAAATGTCACGTGCCGGTCGCTCCATTTGGTTGCATTTGTCTCGGGAGGAGCGATGGCGACGCAAGCGAAGGGGGTGCATAGGTTGAAGATCACATTGCGACAGGTGAAGCCGCCCGTGTGGCGGCGCATCGAGGTTGCGTCGAACATGAGGCTGTCCGCCCGCAAACGAATGCCGCGCCAATGCCGCGACCAGTCGTTCGCGACGCCGCTCGGAGAGTGAGACGCACGCTGACCTGGGTGAACTTGGAGCGGGTGACGGGAATCGAACCCGCATAGCCAGCTTGGAAGGCTGGAACTCTAGCCATTGAGCTACACCCGCAATGTCGGAGTCGGGATCATATCTCGACTCCTGTCCGACGGTCCGGTGTGTTGGCCAACGACGCAGGTGCACCACAATGGGGTCATGTACGCCCAGAACATCCTCTCAGCCAATCTCGCTCCGATGCCGCCCGAAAAGGACACACCGTCGCAGTCGTGGTGGGAGTTTGGATACGACGGTGTCGAGGTGGGCGTCTGGGAGTGTCAGCCGGGCACCATCACCGGGCCGACCGGTGACTACGACGAGGCGATGTGCATGGTTGCGGGACGCGTCACCGTGACGCATGAGGACGGGCAGTTCGACATCGCTCCAGGCACGGCCTGGGTCACACCACGTCATTGGGACTCGACGTGGACGATTCACCAGACCGTTCGCAAGATGTTCGTCATCGACCACCGTTCCGGGCAGGCCGCACCGACCGCATACCTGGCCAACGCTCACACGATGACGCTCGGCGCGCCGAAGCCACGGGCGAATCCGATCAAGGGCGACCCTCACGAATCGACGACCGAACTGTGGGTCCACAACGGGTTGAATGTCGGCGTGTGGGAAGCGACGCCGGGCAGTTTCCCGGCAAGCCGCGATGGGTACGACGAGGTGTTCGTCTGCCTGTCGGGCGCGGCCACGATGACCGGTAACGACGGCGTGCGATACGATCTGTCGGCGGGATCGGTGCTGTTCACGCCCTCCGGATTCACCGGGCGTTGGGATGTCACGGAGACCTTCCGCAAGGTCTATTGCATTGTCAACCGCTAACCGATTGCTGGTGTCGGTCGACCCTGAGCAGCCGCAGAGTAGGCTCGCGCCAGTGGAATTGGTGAAGACCCTTCCGGCACGCTGGTACTCCGACCCGGACGTGTTCGAGCGAGAGCGATGGCCGATCTTCGGCTCGTCGTGGGTGCATATCGCCTACGACCATCAACTACGACGAACGGGCGACTACGTCGCAGAGAATCTGGCAGGTTGGCCGATCTTCGTTCGCCGCAACGACAACGGAAGTCTCGTGGGGTTTTACAACTTGTGCCCGCACCGCGCCGGTCCGATCGTGTGGGATGGTGAAGGCCACCAGGCCAATTTGGTGTGCAGGTACCACGGCTGGGCGTTCCGTGACACCGGCAAGCTGCTCAACGCGCGCGACTTCGGATGCGAATTGCCCGAGGGCATGGACCTGACACCGATCCAGGTCGATTCGTGGCGCGGCATGGTGTTCGTGTGTCTCGACCTCAAGGTGCCGCCTCTTCACGAGTGGCTCGGCAAGTTCCCCGACGAGGTCGCCCACGTCGAACTCGAGTCGTTCCGTTTCCACAGCCGCAGTATTCGCAACGTCGCCTGCAACTGGAAGACATATGGCGACAACTTCATGGAGGGATACCACCTTCCCACCGTCCACCCGGCGATGAGCCGCGACGCGGACGCGCTGAACTACAAGGTGCTGATCAAGGACGACCGCAAGTGGAACATCCACGAGATGCCGCCGCGCGACGAATCAACCTTCGGTGTATTCGGTTGGTTCTGGCCGACGTTCGCGTTCGATGTCTTCCCGGGCGGATTTGCAGTCGAACGTTGGCTGCCGCGCGGCCACAGTCACAGCGACTTGATCTTCGAGTACTTCTTCGCCGACGACGGCGAGCACGACGTCGAAGCCATCATCAAGTTCAGCGAGCAAGTTGCCGACGAGGATGCCCGCGTCTGCGAACACGTACAGCGCAACCTCAACGCCGGCAACTACGACGTCGGCTTTCTCAGCCCCAAGTGGGAAGAAGGCATCCGCGTATTTCACGAACTCGTACGCGAGGCCGTCGGCCCAATCTCGTAGACCAGGCTGCCACTGATGGTCTGACCAACGACTGGGGTAGCGTCTACAGCACACCTCGCAGTGCACGATCCGGTCCAGACCATGCCCTCCGCGCCGCAGCGAAAGCAGGAAGCATGGTCTGCTCAGAAGAACGGATTTCGACAATGGGATTTTTTGCTTGAACGGCGAACAGTCGACGCGTATTGCGCTAGCGCTCGCTCGAGCCGTGGCCAAATCACCGACCTCGAAATTGTGCGGCGTCTGTGTCGAGATCTTGGCTGTCTCTGGCGCAGGGATCACCGTCATGGGAGGCGGCCACGCCGGACCAGTATGCGTGTCGAGCGATCGCGTGGCGGTCCTCGAGGATCTGCAGTTCACGATGGGCGAAGGACCGTGTCAAGACGCCTTCGCTACCGATAGTCCAGTGCACGCTCCGCAGCTGAACGCGGCGACCTTCGCCCGCTGGCCGACCTTCATCCATCAGGCCCGCGACTCGGGAATCGGCGGCGTGTTTGCCTACCCGCTGTCGACCCATGGCGCCAAGGTCGGCGTCTTGACCCTCTACCAGGACAACGCCGGAGAACTCAGCGCCGACCAGCACAACGACAGCATCGTGATGGCCACGCTTCTCACTGAGACCGTTCTCAGCCTGCAGGACGCGGCACCACGTGGCGAGCTCGCAGGTGGCCTCGAAGACATCGTCGCCTATCGCGCCGAAATTCATCAGGCCTCCGGCATGGTGTCTGTGCAGTTACAGATACCGG
>JAENVT010000313.1 GCA_016650435.1 Ilumatobacteraceae bacterium | reverse complement strand
CGCTGCACAACCGACAGCGGTGAAAAACAAGCGCTTGTGGTGCCGTAACAGGCCGCGAATCAACCGGAATGCTTGAGTGAGCCGACTGGCGTCGGGTGGGACGATTGTGCCTTCACCCTTTTTGGGAGCCTGAACCGCTGCTTTGCTGGAGCTGTTGCTGCCGTCGCTGGTCTTGGCACCGTTGTTGGTGTCGTCGTTGACACCGTCCATGGCCGAATTCACGTGTAGTGGTTCTATCAGAGCCGCCCGTCACTCCACCCGGAATATGCCATCCCGACGGACGGTGCCCTAGCGTTGAGTCCCGTGAATCAGTTCAACGCCGGCCTTCTGATCCTGCGCGCCGTGTTCGGGCTGTTCCTTTCGTACCACGGCTACAACAAGTTCTTCGGGCCCGGCGGGCTCAGCGGAACGGCCAGGTGGTTCGAGGGCATCGGCATGCGCCGGCCGCATTGGCAGGCCCGACTTGCAGCGACGACAGAGGTCGGCAGCGGCGTGCTGATGGCGCTCGGCTTCCTCACACCACTGGCCGCTGCGGGGATGATCGGGGTGATGACGGTGGCGATCGTCGTCGCACACTGGAAGGTCGGATTCTTCATCTTCAAAGAAGGTCAGGGCTGGGAATACTGCGCCTCGATCGCGACGACCGCATTTGTCATCGCCATGGTCGGGCCAGGGCGTTGGTCGCTCGATCACGCCGCCGGCATCAACTGGCACGGCTGGACCGGCGCTGTCATTGCCGGCGCCGCCGGCATCGGCGGTGCACTGATTCAACTGAGCCTCAGCTACCGCCCAAAGAAGGACGCATGATCGAGACGGAGATGGAGATCGCACCTCCCAGGCCGAAGCAACGGCGGTGGGTGCGAGCCGTGCTGGTGCTGATCTGCGCTCTCATCGCGGCGATGTGGGTCTATGCATTCGGCTTCGCGTCGAAGGAAGGTGTCTACTTCGTCACCGACAAGGGTTGGCGAACCTCGGCCGATCAGATCTGCGCCAACGCTGAGAGGCAACGGTTGGCCCTCCAAGACACCAAGCAGGGCTACATCACCAATCCGACCCATGCCCAGATGGTCCAGCGCGCCGACATCGTCGATCGCGCCACCGACATCATCGAAGGGATGCTCAACGATGTCGCCGCGCTGCCGCTAGCCGGCGAGAAAGATCGAGAGCGCGTCGAGATCTTCGTGAAGTACTACCGCGAAATCATCGCCGATCGTAGGGCATACACCGCTCGGCTGCGCGCCTTTGACCTCGCGCCGTATCGAGAGTCCTTGGTGAATGGCAGCCCAGTGACCAACACGGTCATCGACTTCACCACCGGCAACGCCATCACCCACTGCATGCCACCGGGCGAACTGGGCGGCGACGTCTGAACTGTCGTCTGAACTAGGGCCGCACCCAGCCCTCGCCGTCGACGTAGCGGCGGATCACCGTCGCCGGCGCGCCGGCCGCGACGCAATAGTCGGGCAACTCGCCGGTCACCACCGAGTTGGCTCCGACGGTGACGTGGCGACCGATCCGGGCACCCGGCAGCACCACGGTCCCGAACCCGAGCCACGACCCGTCGCCGATCACCACCGCCTGCTCGGGCATGGTCTGGCGCGAGATCGGACGAGTGATGTCTTCGTAGCCGTGGTTCTGGTCGGTGATGTACACGTTGTGACCAGTCCACACGTCGTTGCCGATGTCGATCGACAGATGGCCGACGACGCCGCTGCCCTTGCCGATCAGGCAACGATCGCCGATCCGCACCACCGACTCGGTGAGGCATTGCTGACCGGGCATCATCCCGGCCGACAACGTGACGTCGGACCCGATCATCGTGCCTTCGCCGATGTGGATGTACTGCTCGTTGAAGATCGCAGTGGCGGGGAAACAGATGATGCTGTTGTCGCCGAACTTGCCGAACCGCCGGCCGGCCGCACTGCGCGGCCCGATCGCCCCCCACCAGCTGATTCGCTTCCACGCCGAGCGCACCACGGAGCCACACAATTCGTAGGTTGCGCCGCGCAGCCGGTCCCGCATCGCTCGGCACGCTATCTGCCGAGCAGTTCTCGAAAGCCGTTAGGATGATCGCTCCAGCGGATGGCGACGCAGGAAAGCCACCCGGCCACGAGGAGTGTTGTCGATGTCCAACGCAGGGGACTCAGCTGTTGCTGCTCTTCGTCACCCAATCGCCAAGGGATGGCTCGTTCACTGCGTCACCGCGAGCGGGGCGATCTGCGGGATGCTCGGCATCATTGCCGTGTCCGACAAGCAGCCACGCGAGGCCGTTTTGTGGCTTGCCGTCGCGATGGTGCTCGACGGCGTCGACGGCCCGGCGGCGCGGGCATGGAAGGTCTGCGACCACGTGCCACGGATCGATGGCTATACCCTCGACTTGATCGTTGACTTCGTCACCTGCATCGTGGTCCCGGTCATTTTCCTGCATCAGTTCGACATGTTGCCGAACGGTGCCTCGCTGTACATCGGCGCCTTTGTGCTGTTCATGTCGGCGCTGTGGATGTCGCGGACCGATCAGATGACACCCGATCACTGGTTCAACGGCTTCCCGTGCGAATGGAACATGATCGTGCCAACCCTGTATCTGCTGCGGGCCAACCCATGGTTCACGACAGCGGCGTGCATCACGCTGGCGTTGACGCAGTTGACCAACTGGAAGTTCGTGCACCCGATGCAGGTCCGCCGCTTCCGTCCGCTGACCGTGTCAGTCACGGTGCTGTGGCTCGCCACGGTGTTGTTCACGACGTACGACTCGCCCCATCACAAGCCGGTGTCCGCACTTGGCGCTGTGCTGCTGATCGCCTGCCCGCTGTACATCGTCGGCATTGGCGTGTGGCGCACGATCGGCCACGGCGCACTCGAAGCCGCGGCTGCCGAAACAAGTCTGGCTAGCGCTTAGAACACATGGGCCTCGGCCACATCACGGACGTACCGGGGATCCTGGTCGGTCACTACCAACGGCGCGGCAAAGGCTGGCGTACCGGCACCACGGTGGTGCGCGTCGACGGCGGGGCAATGTCGTCGTGCGATGTCCGCGGCGGCGGGCCGGGAACGCGCGAGACCGACCTCCTCGATCCGACCGCCATGATCGACCGGGTGCATGCGATCTGCTTGTCGGGCGGGAGCGCATACGGGCTCGCCGCTGCGCATGGCGTCATGCGTTGGCACGAAGAGCACCACGCCGGGTTCCCAGTCGGTCCTCAGCCAAGTCATGTGGTTCCGATCGTGCCGGCCGCGGTGATCTTCGATCTCGGTCGCGGTGGTGTTTTCACCAACCGACCAAACGACGAGTTCGGGTTTCGGGCATGCGCGGCGGCGCGGTCGGGTGCCGTGACGATGGGATCTGTCGGGGCGGGCACTGGCGCGGTTGCCGGGGGACTGCAAGGCGGCGTCGGCACGGCAAGCATCACCCTCGAGAGCGGCATCCTTGTCGGGGCGCTGGCCGTG
>JAENVT010000312.1 GCA_016650435.1 Ilumatobacteraceae bacterium | reverse complement strand
CCTTCGAGACGAACACTGCGTTGCAGAACTCGATGGGGGTGCCGAGCCGAATGATTTCGGCTGCCGAGGCCGGGCAGTTGTCGACGCTCGCCAACGTCGACGACGTGTTGGCTGCTTCGGTGTGCATGCGCGACGGCCATGCCACCCCTGATGCTGTGGTCCTCGGCTACGCGACGGCGGCGCGGGCGATGGGCGTGTCGATCGCAACTCAGTGCCGGGTGACTGGAATCGACGTCGTCGAAGGGGAGATCACCGGAGTGAGAACCACCCGCGGCGCGATCGCGACCTCGACGGTGATCTGCGTGGCGGGTGCGTGGTCGCCAGGCATTGCCGCGATGTGTGGGGTCGACCTTCCTGTTCAACCTGTCGCCCGACCGATCTGGTACACCGAGCCGATGCCCACTCGTCCGGCCCGCGTGCCGATGACGATCGACTTCACCACCGGCTTCTACTTTCACACCGAGGGTCCGGGGTTGTTGTTCGGGATGGCGGACCCCGACCAGCCGCCCGGGTTCGACTCACCGATGCGTGCGGACTGGCTGGAGGTCGTCGGTGACGTCGTTGCTCATCGCGCCCCGGCGTTGTTGGATGTCGGAATCGCCGGCGGGTGGCACGGCTTTTACGAGACCACTCCCGATCACAACGCGTTGATCGGCGAGGCGGCAGACGTGTCCCGCTTCCTCTACGCAACGGGCTTCTCCGGTCACGGCTTCTTGTTGGGCCCAGCCGTCGGCGAGGTGTTGCGCGACCTCGTTCTGGGTCACACCCCGCCGGTGGACGTCAGCGGTTTCGATGTCGCCCGGTTCGCCGGCGAGACCCGCCCCGAGCACAACATCGTCTAGCTCACGACCACGTAGCGACGGGGGCGCCGAGGACGGTGGTGTCGACGGTGACGCCGAGGCCGGGAGCTGTCGGCGCTGACCCTCGTCCGTCGAGAGAGCGAGGCTGATATCTGGCGAGGTGATTGTCGGTCCAGTCGTTCATGAAGGAAACGGCGAACAACGCATGTGGGGGAGTGCTGGCTCCGAGATGACTGACCGCGGCCGAGGTCAGGTCGCCGCCCCAACTGTCTTCGATGGTCAATCGGATCCCGAGCTCGACCGCCACATCGCGCATCAGCTTGGCGTTGGTCAGGCCACCGACGCGATTGAGCTTCAAGTTGATCGCCTCCATCCCGCCGGCCTGCGCTGCTTCGACCAGCGCGGCAACATCGGTGATCACCTCGTCGAGCACGAAGGGCAGCGTGGTGTTGCGCCGCACGAGCAGACATTCGGCAAGCGTTGGGCACGGTTGTTCGAGGTACAGCCGCTCCGCACCGTTCATGATCCGTGCTGCCACGACCGCATCTTGACGGCGCCATCCTCCGTTGGCGTCGGCGAGGATCAGGTCGTCGTCGTTGGTTGCTTCGACCACCGCAAGGCTGGCACGGGCGTCGGCGCGCGGATCGTTGCCGATCTTCAACTGGAAGTGATGAATGCCGTGACTTCGTTGCTCGAGTGTGAACGCCACCATTGACTCGGCGTCACCCAGCGGGACCGCCTTGTACAGCGGGATGTCGTCGGCCAGCCGGCCACCGATCAGGTCGACGACCGGTCGGCCGACGGCCTTGCCGTAGATGTCCCAGCAGGCTACGTCGAGTGGGCTCTTGGCGTAGTTGTGGCCCATCAGCGCTTCGCGCATCCGCCGGTTGACGTCGCCGAGATTGGTCGGATCTGCGCCGATCAATGCCGGCGCCAGTTCGTGCATTGCCGGGATCGCGCCGCGAGCGTGCGCGGGAAGGTACGTCGATCCCAGTGGGCACGTTTCTGCCCAACCGTCGACACTCTCGTCGGTGACGATCCGCACGACGGTGCTCGTCAGCGTTTTGACCACCCGCCCGCCCGACATCACGTACGTGCCGTAGCGGTATCCGAGCTCGTAGGTGTATGCCTCGATCGAGGTGATGCGCATGCGTCGCACCGTAACCGCCCTAAGGCGTCAGAAACCCGTCGATCAAACGTGCGACGGCGTCGGGCGACTCGAGCGGGGTGAGATGACGAAGGCCCGGAAGGATCGATGATCGACCGTTCGGCAGTGCGTCGGCGAGTGCAGCGGCCATCGCCGGCGTCGATCGTTGGTCGTCCCCACCCGTGACAACCAAGGTCGGCTGGGTGATGTGAGCGGTTCGAGTTGCCAGCTCAGCATCGGCCGTCGCGAACACCGCGTAGGCGTCGGCGTAGGAGCGCAGATTGTTGGCGAGCAGACGCTGTCGTACCGAGTTGACGACAGCGGGCTTGGCTACAGCGAACGCCGGGTTGAACCAGCGTTGCAACGCCGGCTCGACTGTCGTCTCAAACCCGCCGGCACGCACTTCGACGACACGGTCGACGATGGCTTGCCGCTCGCCATCGGTCCGGTCATGGACACCGTTCAGCAACACCATCCGCCGCACGCGCACTCCGCCCGGGCTGAGGGCCAACCCCTGGGCAACCAGCGCTCCCATCGAGAAGCCGACGAGGTCGAGCTCGCAGTCCAATGCGTGGAGGATGCCCGACAGCTGATCGACGAACGTCTGCAGGGTGTACGGCCCCGGTGGTTTGCGCGCCGCGCCGTGGCCGATCATGTCGTAGGCAATCGTGCGACGGTGTGGCAGCGCAGTCATCACCGGCAGCCACATCGTGTGGTCGAGCCCGACACCGTGAATCAATACGAGCGGTGTGTCCCCTGGCTTCATCCAGTCGAGTCCGCGAACGCGGGCATCACTTCGTCGATGAACAATTGCAGCGACCGCTTCTGTTCGGCGATGGGTGCGCCGTAGCTCGCGCAGTACAGGAAGTCGACGCCCAGCTGTTCGTAGGCGCGCAGCTTGGCGATCACTTCCTCCGGCGTGCCGAACATCAGGTTCTCGCGCAACGTCTCGGGGAGGTACTCCTCGCGATGGGCGAGTTGTTGCAGATCGATGCGTTCTGCAAATCCGTTGTCGACATCACCGAGTTGCTTGAACAGATTTTCGAACTGACCGGCCTGACGTTGCACCGAGCTGATGTACCGGTTCGCATCGCTCTCGTCGCTCCACACCGCCGAGTAGCGCATCGCGATCATCTTCGGCCGCGGCACGCCCGGGGCTTTGGCAAGAGCGTCATCCATTCGTCCGGCATAGGCCTGCAGCTCGGCGAACGGACGCATCAACGGCCAGCACATGATGTTGCAGCCGTTGGCGACGGCCCAGTCGTACGTGTCGGGATCACGAGCCGCAACCCAGATCGGCGGATGCGGTTGCTGAAGTGGCTTCGGACACGCGGTTGCGGTAGGGAACGTCCAACGATCACCGTCGTGGGAATAGTCGCCGGCCCACAGCGCCTTCACGGCCGGTACCAGCTCGCGCAATGCAGCGCTCGCGCCTGCTGAGTCGAGACCTGGAACCATCCGGTCGAACTCCCGCTGATAGGCGCCGCGGCCGAGGCCGAGCTCCAGTCGACCGCAGCTGAGCAGATCCAACAGCGCGGATTCACCGGCGAGGCGAATTGGGTTCCAGTACGCAGCAACGGCGACTGCCGTGCCCAGTCGAATTCGTTCCGTGTGCGCTGCCCACCACGCCAGCAACTGGAACGGTCCAGGAGCGATCGTCATTTCGATGGCGTGGTGCTCGGCGGCCCAGGCGGTGTCGAAACCGGCGGCGTCGGCCAGTTGAACCATCTCCAAAACGTGATCGGCGACGGCGCGCATGTCGTCGGTCGGGTCCATCCGCTCGAGGTTG
>JAENVT010000311.1 GCA_016650435.1 Ilumatobacteraceae bacterium | reverse complement strand
CGGTGGCGCGCCCTCCGGTGTGCCCATGTCGGCAGTGCTCGCCGGGTTTGTGCGCGGGGTACAGACCCCCGCAGCAGAGTTCGCCAGATCCGTCATGGCTGGGCAGGACCTGACGCATCCCGACGGGGCAATCTTTCCGAGTGCTGTGCTCGTCCTCTTCGCAGCCGACGCAGCGAAGGCGTTCACATCCGACCCCGTGACGCCCAGCGGTCTGCGCAGGAGTTCGCTGAGCAGCGCGGCGGCCGCGCCGACGCTCCGGGCCGGTGGAGGTATCTGCAGCGACATCACGAAGTCAATCTTCGATGCAGTCGAGAGCCTCTTCGCCAAGATCCACATCCCGCCCGGCAAGGTCGGTGACACCGGCTCCAGCTTCCTGAATGGGGTGCTGCAGGGCATGACCGATGTCGTCGTCGGCTCGCTCAACTTCATCATTGATGCGGCAAAAACCCTGATCGTCAACGGCATCAAGTACCTGCTCGACCAAGTGCTCAGCGTCGTGGCCGAGGTCGCTGCTGCTGCGGCACTGATCGGCAACTTCGTGTCGGCGGTGCGCCCATGGAAGCTGGAGCTCACAGCCGAGGCGAGCAGCACGAACAAGGGCATCGACCCCGACAAGGTGTACGACAGCGTGACCGCGAAGGGGATCCTCCTTGGGCCGACCGACGACTGGCCCGATTGGTTCGTCGACTGCTCGAAGACGGCTGGCGTGACGTTGCCGTCGTTGCTGCCTGTGGATGCCGGCGTCGTGTGGAAGGTATCGGTGTTGTCTGCTGATCTGATGAGGGAGAGCGAGGACCAAATTCCGAAGGAGACCAAGCTCCACAAGGATGCATCGGGCGGAGTGATCGCCAAGCTCGGACTCGTAACCGGTACTGAGAGCGCAGCGCAAGCCGAGACCGGGCAGCCCCAGGAGGGAGCCGCGACAATCTCCGTTACGGCCCGGCGCGATCAGATCGCCGACCTGCGCAAGACGCTCGTTGATGCCGTCAACGATCTCGCCGGCCGCGTGCTGGTCGTGGTGCCGGCGATCATTCGCGACTATCTGCTGAAGCTGGTCGCCGAGGCAGCTGACAGCAGCAGCGGTCAACTCGCTTCGCTGCTCGACGCGTCGACGGTTGCAATCATCTCTGTCACATACCACGGAGCGCCCGAGCCCTTGGGCACCGCGCCGTCATCGTCCGGGCCAAAGAGCTCCAGCGACTACTGCGCCCTGTTCATCGACTTCGCCAACTGGTCGCTTTCAAACTTGGAGGCCATAACGGCAGAAGCCGGCGAGCCGACCTTTGCGGTTCGCGATGCGTTCTTCACCGAATATCTCGTCAGGATGGCCGCGATGCAGAAGGTCGAACCGGCGGAGCTCCACGACGCGCTGGCCACGTTCGCTAGATACGCGCAGCTCTACCTGGCACACGACCTGGGCGCCATCGTCGGCCAGACCAAGGCGATGACACCCGCCGCGGCATTGATCAACGGCTACGGAAAGACCGTGTGTGGCTACGACCCACAAGTCACGACGAGCGGTTGATGAGGGCCAGAGAACACGTGACGCCCCCGGATGATGCTCGGGAGCTCATTCGAGGAGCCGGCCGCGCAGGTCCACGGAGTCAGGTCGGCCGAGCCAGCCGACGAGTTCGTCGGGTACGGGAGCGACGACCTCGCTCCAGGGATCGACGAGTTGCCCATCGTCACCCAGACGGTGGTGAATGTTGACCCGGAGCGCGGGGTCGAGCTCGCTGTAGTCGGTCCGGTTGTGGCAGCCGCGTGACTCACGCCGGATGAGGGCGCCTCGTATGGTGGCCTCGGCGACCAGGAGTCCGGCCCGCAGGTCGATCAGTTGGGCCACATCCGACCAGCCTTCGGCGCTGGGCCGCACGTCGACATCCGCGATGACCCCACGGATCTCGTCGAGCCGGTCCAGTCCGGCACGGAGGCCTGTCTCGTCGCGCACGACTCCGCAGCGCTCCCACATCGCGTCGCGCAGCGCCCGCTGCAGGGGACGGGCCAACTCCGACCCAGGACCAATCATCTCGTCCAGCTCGTCATCGGCGTCCTGGATGACACGGCGAGGACGAATAGCGATGTCGGAGTCAGCGGAGAACGCAGCGGCGGCCTCGCCGGCTCGCTTTCCGAAAACGATCGTCTCGGTCAGCGAATTGCCACCCAGCCGGTTTGCACCGTGCAGACCGGCGGTGCACTCGCCAGCCGCATACAACCCAACCACTGCCGTGGTGTGGGTCTCGGGCTCCACGACGATCCCTCCCATCGAGTAGTGGGCGGTGGGTGCGACCTCCATCCGCTCACGCGAGATGTCGAGCATCTGATACTCGATGAACTGGCGGTACATTCGCGGCAACTTCTCGATGATCACGTCCTTGCCTACGTGCGTGATGTCGAGGAACACGCCACCGTTCTTCCCGCCCCGCCCCTGCGCGATCTCTGTGTAGTTGGCAAGCGCGACGCGATCACGCGTGCTCAGCTCCATTCGCTCGGGGTCGTAGCGAGACATGAACCGTTCGTTGTGGACGTTGTAGAGATGGCCGCCTTCGCCCCGCACCGCCTCGGTCACCAAGGTGCCGGCGGCCTCTTCAGGGGCGACCATGCCGGTCGGATGGAATTGCACGAGCTCCATGTCCATCACGCGACAACCCGCGTGGAGCGCGAGCGCCATCGCCTCGCCGAAGTTTTCGTCACGCCGGGAAGAGCTACGCCGCCAGATCCGCGTATGACCCCCACCGCACAGCACGACGGCGTCGGTCACGAACGCGGTGCGGCTTCCGTCGTGCAGGTCGAAGGCCAGCGCGCCAAAACAGGCGCCATCGGCGATCAGTAGCCTCGAAACGTACTGCTCCTCCACGATCGGTATTCCGAGCTCGGCAACCCTGGCCGCAAGGGTGTGCAGGATCGCCCGGCCCGAGTAATCGCCCGCGTAGCACGTACGTCGCCACCGATGTGCGCCGAAGAACCGTTGATCGATGCGACCATCGTCGGTGCGGGCGAACGCACAACCCCAGTGGGCCAGTTCCTCAATGGCTGCGGGCGCCTCGCGCGTCATGATCTCAGCAACCCGAGGATCACCGAGCAGATAGCCCTCCTCGAGAGTGTCGGCGAAATGCTGCTGCCACGAGTCTTGCGGATCGCGAGTACCGAGCGCGGCGTTGATCCCTCCCGAAGCGAGCACGGTATGGGCATCGAGGCGAGCTCGCTTGCCGACGATCACGACTTCGGCACCCGCCACATGAGCGGCGATGGCAGCCCGCAATCCGGCCCCGCCAGAGCCGATCACAAGAACGTTCGCTGTATGGGTGCGGGCCTTGCTCACATGGGAACTATGTCCACCCGGTGCCGATCAATCAAGGGGCAACGAGGCGGGCAAGTATGCCGAGCGTCGCCCGCAGGCCGGTCGCGTTCATTCAAGCATCGCGGTACCGACGATGTTGGCCATGCCCTGCACGAAATGAACGTCGTCGTCGTCGAAGCTGGCGGGCTTCGAGCTTTCGGCGATGAGGATGCCGATGATGCCAGCTGGCCCCAAGATCGGAGCACCGATCGCCGATGCGGGACGCGCGCCGGGTTGCTCTCCTGGGTCGAACCTCTTGTCGTGCTCGGTGTCGTCGACGAAGACCGCTCTGCGGGCAAGTACGACATATCCCGGGAAGGATCGACTTCCAGCCGGCACCACGAATTGCTCGCCGATCGGGGGAGAGGCGACACGTAGCCGGAGTTCGCCGGCGTCGGCGATCAGGTCGAGCACGCTGGCGCGATCGGCACCAAGCACACGGCGGGTGGCGTCGACCACCTCGGTGACAATGTGAGTCGCGGCGATGTGTGGATTTGTACGTTGCCGAAGCGCTTGGGCGCCCAGGAGCGCGATGGTTTCTGCTTGTAGCTGGCGCGCTTGTGCGTTGCGATCGTTTTGAGTGCGATCGGTGATGTCGCTGACGAGGGCGACTGCGCCGTCGTAGCGGCCGGCCGCATTGAGCAACGGGGTTGTTGTGAGTTCGGCAAGGAATGTAGATCGGTCCGCCCGGCGGAGCTTCATTGTGAAGTGCAGCCTTTGACCGGTCCGCACGTGCTCGGTTCGCTCTCTGGTGATTGGCAGCAACTCGGGGTCGATGAAGTTCAGGACTGGAATTGCTACGAGCGCGTCGAGCGAGTGGCCCATCATCTCAGTCATCCGCCGGTTGGCGTAGCGGGTGTGGCCGTCTTTCGTGACCCAGATCCCTTGATCGGCGACTTCGAGGATTTGGCCGAACAGCAGGGCCTGCGCCTCGCCGTCGGGAAGGGCGCCCGTTCCAGCGGTCGCGACCCGCGCAATCGACGCCGCGAGAGTGAGGCCTTCGGCTACGAGCCGGAGCACGGCCTCGACGCGTTCGACGTCGGCTTCGGAGTACATCCGTTGCCCGGCGGCCGATCGGATCGGTTCGAGGAACCGGAACCGGCTTTCCCAGGCTCGTAGCGTGCTCACGCCAACCCCTGTCCTCCGAGCGAGTTCGCCGATACGCATGCCGATTCCCCGAGGGTACGGTTCCCTCTACAGGAAGTACAGCAATTCCTGCAGCAGATTTTCAGGTATTGCTTGAAATGTCGAGGTAGGACGCCGACTGTAAGGACATGTCCGGAAATGTGGAGCGCCCTGCACGCGGAGGGTCGTTCGCTACGAGAGTGGACACCACGGAGCGGCCCGCGACGATGAGCGACGTGCTCGAGTTCGTGAGTCAATCGCGACAGGCATTCCACGTGGTTCGTCTGCCGGAAACGCCCATTGTTGCCGCCAACGCCGCCGCCGCCGAGCTGTACGGAGAGAGCGGGGACGTCATCATCGGCCGTCACGCCAGCAGCCTGTTCCATGGCGCCGACCAGGTGCACGCGGCCATCGCATTGTCAACACTCGCAGCGGGAGCCCTCGACAGCTACTGCGTCGAGTGTCGATCGGCTATCACTACCTCCGGAGTGAAAGTGCGACTCTGCGTGCGGAGATTCGATGTCGAAGACGCCCAGATCGCGGTAGTGATGACAGTCCCCGTCGACCAGCAACGTCCACTCGACGCGGTGGAGGAAGAATTCGCCACTGCCGAAGGCATCGCCTGGATTTCGACGTCGCCGGCACCTCGTACCACCGGCGCGGATGGGTCCGCTTCGGGCGACGTCGCCGAGAAAACGTTCGCCGTCCTCGACCGGCTGTCGGCCCGCCAGCGCGAAATCGTCGCCGCGTTGCTGCGCGGGGAGCGGACTTCCGAGATCGCCGCCTCGATGTTCCTGAGCAAGAGCACCGTACGCAGTCACCTCTCCGCGATCTTCAATGAGTTCGGTGTCCACTCGCAGACCGAACTTCTCGCGTTGCTTCGTTCATAGAAGGCCCTGTCCGCGAACGGTCACGGGAACCGCTTCCTCATCCACTCGATGACAAGGTTCAGGGCCTCGGTCCGGTAGCCCTCCAGGTAGTGCGGCGCCCCGGCGATCTCGAAGAGCGTCCTGTCGGCTGCGCCTGAGTGGTCGTAGATCGCCTGCGCCTCGCGGCGACGGATCTCGGTATCTGCCGTTGGATGAATGAGCAGCGTCGGGACGTGGATGGTTGGCATCGTGTCGGCCATTCGGGCCTTGCTCGACAGCGCCGACCAGGTGGAGAGCCATCCGCGTGCGGTCATCGTGCGAGCAATTCCGTTGCGCGAATAGTTCGCTTCCATCGGGTCGGGGTGAGCGAAGATGCTGCCCATGGAGCGGTCGTCCGGATCGATGCTGAGATCGAGGTATGCCGGGTTGGCGAGGGTGCGGTAGATCACCATGTACTTGCTCCACACAGCGCGGGCTCGCCAGTGCCTCCAACGGGCGGGGTCTGCTGACTTGTCGATGGAGCGGCTCACAGTGCGCGCCGCCTCGGCGAACGCGGTTGACTCCTGAGCGATGGCATCGAGTCGAGCTACTCGGGCGAGCTGTGCAGCGCGGTACGTCTCCAACCACGCCTCGTCGTAGTGGCTCAGCTCCGGCCATGGGCGCCAACCGTTGTCGGGGTTGTACATGTCGAGCTCGGGCGTCACCGAGAAGGGATCGGACTCGTCGGAGACGGACGGATCGATGCTCTGGCTCATGAAGCTGCCTTCACCAGGGTGCGCGGCGAGACCGATCCACCCGTCTCCGACGCCGAACTCGGCGTGGGCGAGAGCGGTCAGCGACGCTCCGCCGCTATTGCCGAACATGATCACAGCCTCGGCACCGCGGCGAAACATCTCGTCCGCGACACCCTTCACGTCGAGCGCTGCCTTCTCGTGGACGCAGTCCGTGTCGTTGTTCATGTACCGCGTTCCGAAGCCACATACGGCATACCCGGCGGCAGCGAGTAGCGGGCATGCATAGTGCACGCTGAAATCCGCGCGAGGGTGAGAAAGGATCACCGCGGTCTTCCAACGACCGGTTGTTGGTGTCCACAGCAGGCCGCGAGTAAGCCCACCATCGGGGGCAACGAGGCGGATCGACTCGCGTTGAAGCTGGATGCCAGGGTCGTCCTCCGGCAGGGGCCAGTAGCCGTACCCGACCGGTCGGCCGCCACCGAGGTGGACATCGAGTTCTTCCACGTGCCTCCAGGCGTTGAGAAACGATCGCAGCCTAGGGTCGACCCCGGATCCTCGACCCTGCTCGGCACGCCGTTCGACAGGAGCAAGTGTACGGGGCACACTTTGCGACGTGGAGGAGCACTCATGAGGATCGCAACTGGAACTACCCGAATCTTCAACGGTCAACTGATCGACGGCACCGGAACGGCACCCGTTCGCGATGCGGTCGTTATCGTCGAGGACGGTCGGATCAGCTACGCGGGGCCCATCATCGGTGCGCCGGCACTCGCGAATGATGTCCAGCAGATCGACGCCAACGGAGGCACGATCATGCCGGGTCTGATCGAGTCTCACTTCCACGCCACGTACTACAACGTGCTGCACCTCGAGGACCTCGACATCAAGTACCCGCCGGAGATGGTGGCCATGCAGACCACATTCAATTCCCGCATGGCGCTGGAGTGTGGCTACACCTCGGCCCGGTCGGCAGGGTGTTTGTTCAACACCGACGTCTGGCTCGCTGAAGCGATCGACACCGACATGGTTTCCGGTCCGCGTTTCGTTCCGGGTGGTCAGGAGATCTGTGGCGCCGGAGGCGTGATGGATTGGAACCCCGACTTCCGCAAGATCGGGATGGAAGGCGTGATCATCGTCGTCGATGGTGTCGACTCGGCGCGCAGTGCTGCCCGCCGCCTCGTGAAGGCGGGTGCCCAGTGGTTGAAGACCTATCCAACCGGTGACGCGGCAGCACCCGACACCAACGATCACCACACCCTGTCGATGACCTTCGAGGAGATGAACGCAGTCAGCGAAGTCGCCCACAACCATCGTCGCAAGGTGTACGGCCACTGCCGGGCGACGGAGGGCATCAAGAACGCGCTCAAGGCCGGGTACGACTCGATCGAACACGGCACGTTTCTCGACAACGAATGCATCGACATGATGATCGAGGGCAACGTTCCGTGTGTCCCCGCGTTGCAATTCGAGCTTGCCTCAGTCAACAACGGTAAGGAGTTCGGTCTCTCGCCAAGGGTGATCGATGGACATCAGGAGACACTCGAAGCCGGTGCGATCAGCGCCCGCAAACTCTTGGAGGCGGGTGGTCGGTTGGGCATGGGCGGCGACTATGGCTTCGCCTGGAACCCGCACGGCGACTACGCCAAGGAGCTCAGCTTCTTCGTCGACTACGTCGGCTTCAGCCCGATGGACACCATCGTGTGCGCCACGCGCACTGGCGCCGAGATCTGCGGGACCGACCACGACGTGGGAACGATCGAGCCCGGCAAGCTGGCCGACATACTCGTCGTTGACGGCGACGTGATCGCTGATATCGCGGTTCTTGCCGACCGATCGCGACTGCTGGCCGTGATGCAAAACGGGATCGTCAAGGCAGGAACCCTGGCGTCGCGCCAGCCCCTCCTCATGCCGAGCGTGTGACGCTGCAACTCCATAAATTGACCCCGAACCGGGCGATATAAGATCCGCCGATGAAACCCACACCGCAGACGACAGGCCCGGTAGGCGCCGGCGAAGGCGGTTCGGAGATGTTCGCCGCGTTGCTGCAGGGTGAGTACGGCGGCGATGCGGCGTTGCGCGCCAGCCAGAAGATGCTGCAGACCCTGATGGACTGTATGACAAACGCTGTGTTCTGGAAGGACCGCCAATCGCGCTACTTCGGGTGCAACAAGGTCTTCGCGGCATTCGCCGGCGTCGAGCCCGAGGCCATGCTTGGCCTCTCGGATCGCGACATGCCATGGGCCGATGACCCTGACTTCGACGCCGATTGGTTCGTCGATTGGGATCGGGTCGTCGTTGAATCGGGAGAGCCGAGGTTCGGAATCATCGAACGACTGCGCAGCGCGGCTGGCGAAGTTCGCTGGATCGAGACCAACAAGGTTCCGCTGCGCGATCTCTCGGGAACGGTGATCGGTGTACTCGGCACGTTCGAGGACGTGACCGAGCGTCGTGTAGCCGAGGACAACTTGCAGCGAACCCTCAACGAACTCGACGAGCGGGTCAAGCGGCGCACCACACAACTGATGCGGGCCAACGAGAGCTTGCGACGTGAAGTCGAGGATCGAGTTCGAATTCAGGCCGAAGAGCGTCAGCAACGCTCCTATGCCGAGGCGCTCAGCGACAGCGCGGCGGCAATGTCGAGCACTCTGGATCTCGACGAGGTCATGGAGCACGTTCTTGGTGGGGTCGAGCGTTTGGTGTCAAACGACCTCACGGCGATCATCCTCATCGATTCGGACGCCACGCCCTACATCGCTCGTCAACGGGTGGGGTTTGGGTACGGAGTGGCGATCGAGTCGCTTCTCAACGAATCGCTTTCATCGCTCGATGTAATTGGTCGCTTGCCGGCGGGAACCCCGTCGGTCGTCATCGACGATCCGCAACGGGCCCTCGGCCCAGCGCAGTGCGTCGTCGGTGCACCGATGCGAATCGGTGACCAGCAGATCGGTTTCCTCGTTGCCGAGAGTGCAATGAAAGGGTTCTTCACCAACGGTCATGGCGACCGACTGCGTGCAATCGCCGACCAAGCAGCAGCGGCCATCTCGAATGCTCGTTTCGCCGGTCAAGTCTCGGGGCTTGCCGCTGCGGAAGAGCGGCAGCGGCTCTCACGCGAGTTGCATGATGCTGTCAATCAGACGTTGTGGACCGCGGCGTTGACCGCCGACAGTTTGCTTCGCGAGGCGCGAGAGGACTCCGCGCTGCGTCCACGGCTCGAGCGATTGCGGCAGTTGACCCGCGGTGCGCTGGCCGAGATGCGGACGTTGGTGCTCGAACTCCGCCCGGCGGAGTTGTCAGAGGCTCCGCTGCACGAGTTGCTCGAGGGACTGGCGACCGCCCTCGAGAGCCGCAAGGCTCTGCAAGTGAGGGTTGCGCTCGATCCGGTCGAGTTCGACTCGGGGACGCGGCTCGCCTTCTACCGAGTGGCCCAGGAGGCACTCGGCAACATTGCCAAACACACGCAGGCGACCGAGGTGGAGATCAGTTTGTCGAGTCGCGAAAACATTGAACTGCGGATCCAGGACAACGGCGGTGGTTTCGATACGAACGCTGTGCCTGCCGGCCATCTTGGGCTGATCATCATGCGCGAGCGGGCCGAGGCGGTCGGAGCGAAGCTCGAGATCAACGCGACGCCGGGAATCGGCACCGACGTCCGGCTGTCGGTCGCCGGCGTATGAACGCTGCTGGAAACATTCGTGTAGTTGTAGTCGACGATCACGACCTGCTTCGTGAGGGCGTTACCGCCTGCCTCTCCGGGTTCGACCAGCTGGAGGTCGTCGGAGAGGCATCGAACGGAGAGGCCGCGATTCGTGAAGTGCGCAAACTCGACCCCGACGTCGTGGTGGTCGACCTGGTGATGCCAGGCATGGATGGGGTCGAGGTCATTCGACGGCTACGCGCCGCGCATCCGACGATTGGTTTGCTAGCGCTGAGCAGCTTCATCGAACTCGAGCGGATTCGCGAGGTCATCCGGGCAGGTGCCAACGGCTACCTGGTGAAGTCGGTCGACGCCGAGAGTCTCGCCGAAGCCGTGCGCAGTGCTGCCACTGGCCGCGGTGCGTTTTCTGCCGAGGTGACCCAGATTCTGGCACTGGGCACCGGTCGCCCCACTTCCGCCCTCGAGACGCTGACGCCACGCGAAGCCGACATCGCCGAGCTGCTGGCAAAGGGCCGCTCGAATGCAGAGATCGCTAAGGCGTTGGAGCTCAGCCTGTTCACAGTGAAGAACCACGTCAGCAACATCTTGATGAAGTTGCACGTGCGGTCGCGGACAGAAGCTGCAGCGTTCAT
>JAENVT010000310.1 GCA_016650435.1 Ilumatobacteraceae bacterium | reverse complement strand
TCATCGACCGGTCACCGTGTTGCTCCTTGAGCTCGTCGATCGTCGGCTGCGGTGGCGACCACTTCTGGATTTCCTTGCCGCGGCTGGTGGAGAGCATGCGGTCGAGAATCTCCGGGTTGATCGGCGCCGGGGGCTCGCCCAGATGACCGAGGACGTAGACGAGCACCTCGTCCGGCACCGTGCCATACCGCTCGCCGGTGACGACGTTGAGCACCGCCTGGATCCCCATGAGCTGCGAAAACGGGGTCGCCGAGATCGGATGGCCGAGATCCTCACGAACCTGCACGATCTCCTCGAGCACCTCGTCAAACCGATCGGACATGTCGTATTGAGCAAGTTGCGCTTTGAGCGTGCCGGTCATGCCACCGGGGAGCTGGTGGTGGTAGGGAAAGACGTTGTACTCGTTGGGCACGCCGATGAGATGCCCCTCTTGCTCGGCGACCCGGCGCAGGTGCTCGCTCACCCGCCGGACGTGCTCGAGATCCACGCTGCTGGTGTGGCCCTCCCACTTCAGGTTCTCGATCGTCTGCTCGGTGGACGGAAGGGACGGCCCGTTCGCCATCGGGCCCGCAGCCGTGTGCAGGATTCGAACCCCGCTTTCGACACCGATCAGGTAGTTGTATCCGGCGAGACCGACAGTGTTGTGACATTGCATCTCGATCGGCACATGGCCCGCCGCCGCGACGAGCGCCGGCATGAGGGTTTTGGCCCGTTCGGGCTTGAGGATGCCGGCCGCGTCCTCGAAGTAGATCGCGTCGGTGATCCCCCAACTCACGAACTCACGAATCCGTGCAGCGAACCACTCGTCGGTGTGGACCGGGCTGATGCCGTACATGATCGCCGGCACCACTTCACAGCCAACATCGGCGACGATGCGACACAGGCGCTCCATCTTGTCCATGTTGTAGAGGCAGTCGTAGATCCAGAAGCTGTCGATACCGTGCTTGGCCAGCGTGCGGATCCACAGCTCCATCAGCGAATCAGGAGTCAACCCGAACTTGGCGATGCAGTTGCTGCGCGACCCGGCGCGCAAACGCGAGGTGGGCATCCACGAACGCCACAAATCGAGGCCGTCCCATGGATCCTCGCGGTTGTAGCGCATCATGCACTCGAAGATCGAACTGCCGGTGAGGTCGACGACACGGTACCCGGCCTGGTCGATGTCTTGGGCTACTGCGGACAGGTGGGCGACCTTCATCCGCATGCCCCACAGGCTCTGCTGCCCATCTCGCAGGGTCTGGTCGATGATCTCGATTTCAGCCACGTCCAGCTGCATCCCTTCGTGTTGTCGATGAGTTCGATGCGGGATCCGCGAGGAGCACGCGCTCGAGCCATTTCGTGTTGATGTTGTCTGCTTGGAAGTCCGGGTGATCCACGATGCGCTGATGCAGCTCGATCGTCGTATCGACGCCGTCGACCTCGAATGCTGCCAACGCCGCCTTCAGGTTCCGGATCGCGTCAGGGCGGTCGGTGCCACCGACGATGAGCTTGGCGAGCAGCGAGTCGTAGTAAGGCGGCACGTCGTAGCCGGTGAACACGTGGGTGTCGAGACGAATGCCCGGACCGTCGGGAGGGCTCCAGCGCACAACACGGCCAGGTGAGGGGATGAAGCCCGACCCGACGGATTCGGCGTTGATTCGACATTCGATCGAGTGACCGCTGACCACCACGTCGTCCTGCGTGAGCGAAAGCGGAGACCCCGCGGCAATCCGGAGTTGCTCGCGGACGATGTCGACCCCGGTCACCATCTCGGTGACCGGGTGCTCGACTTGAATGCGCGTGTTGACTTCGAGGAACACGAAGTCGTCGCGATCGAGATCGACGAGGAACTCGACGGTTCCAGCACCGACATAGTCGAGCTCGCGCCCGAGAGCGACAGCGGCTTCTGCCAGCCGATGGTGGAGTGCTGCTGGCAGCGACGCGGCCGGCGCTTCCTCGAGTACTTTTTGATACCGGCGTTGTAACGAGCAGTCACGATCGCCGAGATGCACGATGTTGCCGTAGGTGTCAGCGAGCAGCTGGACTTCGACGTGCCGAGCGTTCTCGACCAATCGCTCGACGTAGAGACGGCCGTCACCGAACGCCGACAACGCCTCGCTCGAAGCCACCGCGAACCGCGAGGCGAGCTCACCCGGATCGTCGACACGCACCATGCCTCGGCCGCCGCCGCCTACGGCGGCTTTGAGCAGCACCGGGAAGCCGATATCGGCGCCGATCTCGATCGCCGCGTCAACGGTCTCAACCGTGTCGGAGCCGGCACCGACTGGCACGCCGGCACGACGCGCCGCGGCCCGCGCCGCCACCTTGTCACCGCCACGGTGGATGACATCGGCACCCGGGCCGATGAAGACCAGACCGTTGGCGGCACACGCCTCGGCGAGCGCCGGCTGCTCGGACAAGAAGCCGTACCCCGGATGCACAGCATCGCACCGAGCGATCAGTGCGGCGCACACGATCTGTCCGACCCGAAGGTAGCTCTGCGTCGGGCTGGGTGGGCCGATGTGCACGATGCCATCGGCCAGCCGAGCGGCAAGCGAGTCCTTATCGGCGTCGCTGACGGCAACGACGACCTCGACACCCTCGTCGCGACAGGCGCGGACGATCCGAACCGCGATCTCCCCGCGGTTTGCCACGAGCACGCGGCGCAGCGTCGAAGTCTGGGTGGTGGCTGTCATGGCGAGGCAGACGGCTGGATTGCGAACAACGCGTCCCCACGGTCGACGCGCATTCCGTTCGCGACGAAGACCCCGACCACGGTTCCTGGGATGCCCGAACTGATGTGGTTCATGAGCTTCATCACCTCGACGATCCCCAAGGTGCTGCCGGAAGACACATCGTCGCCGAGGTCGGCGAAGGGTGGAGCGCCCGGATGCGGCGATCGCCAGAAGATCCCCGGTGACGGTGAGAGCACGACGTGTGCGCCCGTCGGAATGGCGGCAGCCTCGGTTGGCGCGGCATCCACGGGATCGGCGGCGATCGCCTTACCGCCCGTGTCGTTGCCAATCCGCACGACTGACGGCGCAGCCGGGATCGCGGGCGCAGAGCCGGCAGAGGTCTGCGGCTGTGTTGAGAGGTGGATCCGGAGTGAGCCCGAACACACGTCGATCTCGGCCCAGTCGGAGCGCTCGAAGGCATCGACGATCGCCTTGATCACATCCAGGTCACTGCTCAAAACTTATGCTCCTTAGCGTGTTCCCTGCATCGATCTGACACACCTGAGTCCTACCGGAGCATTCATCCTATGTCTCGTCGCTTCTTTGGTCCTGTATCGTGCTGGCGATGATTCGAATCTGCGGCACTACGCGCAGTTTTCGTGCTTCGTAGGGCTGATCGCGCGCCAAGTGCTCGTCATTTGAGCCAGAATGAACGTTTCCGACGGTCCTAAACATTGGAGGTCTCGTCATTAGCGTCACGACACAGGCAATCGAGAGCATCCGGACAATGATCGTCGACGGTCGGCTGGAGCCAGGTGACCGCCTCCCGCCGGAGCAAGAGCTGGCCGAACAGCTCGGCGTGTCGCGCGGTTCGCTTCGCGAGGCCGTGCGAGCGCTCTCGCAGATCAAGGTGTTGGATGTGCGTCGCGGCGACGGCACGTACGTCAGGAGCCTCGAGCCCAGCGACCTGCTCTCCGGCATGTTCTTCGCTCTCGAGTTGGTTCAGGCCCGTGGTCTCGACGAGGTGCTCGAGGTGCGGCGCTTGCTGTTCCCACCTGCTGCCGGTCTCGCGGCCCAGCGGGTCACGGTGGAGCAACTCAACGCGATGCGCTCGGTCATCGACGAGCTCGAGGTTGCCGTCGACTCGGAGAGGATCGCCGAACTGCACCGAAAGTTCCAAGGGATAGTGGCCGACGCAACCGGGAACGAGTGGCTCAGTTCGATCCTGCACACGCTCCAGATCGAGGGCGAGCACGTTCGCCGTGCCTGGCTCAACTCGGATCCCTCCATTCGCGCGGTCGCGATCGCTCACCAGAAGCTCATCCTCGACGCACTCGAGCGCCGCGACTCCGAGATGGCACGATCGATCGCGATGATCCAGGTCGACGCCCGCAGACGTTGGTTGGAGCATCTTCGGGCGACGCCGATCGATGATGACGCCGTGCAACCGGCGGTAGCAGCGGGTTGAAAATGTCGATGCAGCACGCTGCATAGAAGTCGGCATGAGCCTCCGTTCCGAATCACGACTCGAGGGTGCACCGAACTTCCGCGACCTTGGTGGTCTGCCGACCGTTGACGGGCGGTTCACCCGGCGCGGCGTCCTGTTCCGCAGCAGCGGGCTCGAGGAGCTCAACTCGCGCGATGTCCGTCTCCTGATCGACGACATCGGCCTTCGAACGGTCATAGATCTGCGCTCGGCCGACGACTGCGAGACCGCCGAATCCTTGCTCGACACGCCGGTGCGGTTCGTCAACCTGCCCATCGTTCGCGCAGGTTCATCGACCAGCCTCGAGCGTCCGATGGCTGCCAACGGTCGCGTCGACGTGCCGCGCATCTATCGAATGTTCATGGACATGTCTGTCCCGGCGATCAGCGAGATCATTGCCGAACTCACCTCCGGTGCAACTCCCGCCGTCTTCCATTGCGCGGCCGGCAAGGATCGAACGGGCGTGGTCGCTGCCATCATCCTGTGCGCCGTCGGCGTGACGCGCGATGCCGTGATCGCCGACTTCATGGAGACCGAGCCAATTCTCGACGAGATCATCGCCTACCTGCAGCGGCGCCCGGCATACGCCGACGTCGTGCTGCGGTTCCCTCCCGGCACGATGGATGCCGAGCCGAGCTTCATGATCGATTTCCTCGACGATGTCGAGCGAACGTACGGCGGAATGTCAGCGTGGCTCACCGGGCACGCCGGAGTCTCCATGGAAACCGTTGCCAGGCTCGAACAACTCCTCGTTGAGCCAGGCAACTAGTCGGCCGATTCACCCGAGCTGCGGCGACACAACCTCGGACCAGAAAGCGACGAGGCCGTCGGCGACGAGCGCCGGATTCTCGAACATCCACCAGTGACCAAGACCCTGGAGCGTCAAGATCTCCGCGCCGATGCGCTCGGCCACCGCGAACACCATGTCCGGAGGAACGTACGGATCTGCAGTCGCATGGATCAGTAGTGATGGTCGTCGATCGGCGGCGGCGAGTTGGTCACCGAGCTCACGCATCGCCGGGTGTACCGCCGAGCGGTACACCTTGAGGATCGCCCGGCCCATGTCGGCATCGAGGTGGTCGGCCATGTTGGGCGCCAGCTTCGCCGGTACACCGAACGCCGATTCGAGTTGATCGCCGTCGAGGGCGATGATCTCGTCGATCGACTTCTCGCCGTCGCCCGCGGTCTGCCAGACCTGGGCAGCGGGATGCCATTCGTAGTCCGGGTGAACAAGACCGGCACAGTCAGCCGCCCACGACCGCAGCAGATCGGGACGCTCCGCGGCGACGGCGTACGCGTGCCCCGCACCCCAGTC
>JAENVT010000309.1 GCA_016650435.1 Ilumatobacteraceae bacterium | reverse complement strand
TGCATGGCGGTGCACCGGCGCGCGTGTTGCAGATGCTCGACGAGGTCGAGAAAGAGGGCGACGCCGAGCGATGGGTGAAGCGGGCGATGGACAGAGGTGACCGCCTGATGGGTTTCGGTCACCGCGTGTACCGCGCCGAAGATCCCCGTGCCCGCGTCCTGCGCCGCACCGCGAAAGAGCTGAAGTCGCCGCGCGTCGAAGTCGCCGATGCACTCGAGAAGGCGGCGCTGGCCGAGTTGAAGGCTCGCTATCCAGATCGCGTTCTGGCGACCAACGTCGAGTTCTGGTCAGCGGTCGTATTGGACTACGCCGAAGTGCTGGCGCACATGTTCACGGCGATGTTCGCCTGTGCCCGCACTGCAGGGTGGAGTGCCCACATCCTCGAGCAGAAGCGCACCGGTCGGCTGATCAGGCCATCGGCGATCTACACCGGTCCGGCCTCGCGGCCGCCGAGCGATGTCACCGGTAACTAGATGACGACTGGCCACATCGGCCTGCTGGGCGGCGGCGTGATCGGGGGCGGCTGGGCCGCTCGTTTTCTGCTGAACGGCCACGACGTGGTGATGTTCGACCCCGATCCCGAGGCGCCACGCAAGGTCGGCGAGGTGCTGGCCAACGCCCGCCGCGCCAATGCCAAGCTGACACGAGCGCCTTGGCCGGCGGAGGGCAAGCTGCAAATCGTCACGGCCGTCGAGGAAGCCGTGGATGGTGCCTCCTTCGTGCAGGAGAGTGCCCCCGAGCGGCTGGAATTGAAGCAGCAGTTGTTCGCTACGGCCAGCCGCGTCGCCGGTCCCGACGTGGTGTTCGGTTCGTCGACATCGGGCTTGCTCCCCACGGAGATGCAGCGAGACATGATGCACCCCGAGCGATTGGTGGTCGGTCACCCGTTCAACCCCGTCTACCTCATGCCGCTCGTCGAGGTCTGCGGAGGCACTCAGACGTCGGAGACCACCAAGCAACAAGCGGCCGACATGTACCGAAGTGTCGGAATGCATCCGCTGATCCTGTCGAAAGAGATCGACGGATTCGTCGCCGACCGGCTGATGGAAGCGCTCTGGCGTGAGGCCCTGTGGCTGGTCAACGACGGCGTCGCGACCGCCGCCGAGATCGACGACGCGATGCGCTTCGGCCCGGGGCTGCGTTGGAGTTTCATGGGTACGTTCCTGATCTACCGCATTGCCGGGGGCGAAGCAGGAATGCGCCATTTCATGGCCCAGTTCGGACCCGCACTGAAATGGCCGTGGACCAAGCTGATGGACGTTCCCGAACTCACCGACGAGTTGCTCGACAAGATATGCGAGCAGAGCGACGACCAGGTCGCTCTGCAGACACCCGGGCTCTCGATCCGCGAGCTGGAGGCACTACGCGACGACTGCCTGGTCGAGGTGGTGCATGGTCTGCGCAATCGCGGTTTTGCCGCGGGCAAGACGCTTGCCGACTTCGAGCAGGCTCTCTTCGATCGTGGCAACCTCGTCTCCCCCGATATCGACCTGTCAGTACCCATCCAGATTCACGAACGGGTGGTGCCGACGGATTGGGTCGACTACAACGGGCACACCAACGACAGCCGCTACATGCAGATCACGAGCGAGGCCGGCGACCGGTTCATGCGCCTGATCGGCATCGACGAGCCCTACTTGCAATCGGGCCGCTCGTACTACACGGTCGAGAGCCACCTCAACTTCATCGCCCAGAGCCACGCCGGCGATCACCTCCGCGTCTCGGTGCAATTGCTGTCGCACGACGCCAAGCGTTTGCACATCTTCACCGTCGTGCAGCACGACGACGACACGGTCGTGGCGACGGCCGAACACATGATGCTGCACGTCGACGCGACTGCCGGCAAGTCGTCGCCTGCCTCGCCCGAGATTCAGCAGACCCTGGCGGAGATAGCCGCGCGGCACGATCTGCTGCCCAAGCCCGTCCAAGCCGGCCGGGCGATCGGCCACCCCAAACCCTGACCGAGTGTTTGCGGCCCACCCGTAAGCCCAGGGTGAGACGGCACGCCGAAGGCGTGCTGGCTCACGCGCCGGTAACACTCGTTCAAGCGGTCTCGGCCCGGTCCCACGTCGTCGGCGTGACACCACGTTCACGCAGGCGCGACTTCTCGACTTTCTCGGTCGGCGTGCGCGGCAACGTCTCGACGACGTCGACGTAGCGCGGCACCATGTGCCTGCCCATTCGGGCCATGCAGAACGTGATCAACTCGGCTGCATCGACGGTGTGGCCGGGGCGGACAACGACGGCGACCATCACATCATCCTCTGTGAGCTCACTGGGCACACCGAACGCAGCAGCGTCGAGCACGCTCGGGTGCAGCTTGACGACCTCCTCGACTTCGAACGCCGAGATGTTCTCGCCGCGCCGGCGGATGCTGTCAGCGCGGCGGCCGACGAAGTAGAAGAAGCCGTCCGCATCGCGGCGAGCGAGATCTCCGGTGTGGAACCACAGGTCGCGTCGCGACTCCAACGAAGTCGCGGGCATTCCGTAGTAACCATCCGACATCAGCGAAGGTTCGTTGGGGCGGATGACGATCTCGCCGACGTCGTCGACTCCAACCTCGGCTCCCAGTTCGTCGAACAGGCGCACGTCGTATTGCGCGATCGGCCGCCCGCACGAACCCTGCCGTCGGGGCTCATCGACCGGGTGATACATCGGGACGCCGGCGTCGGTCGATCCGTACAGCTCTACCAACTGCACGCCGAAGCGCTGCTCGAAGTCGGCGGCGAACTCCGGAACGGGCACGCCCCAGCCGAGCCGAGCGGGATTGTCGCCGTCGTCGATCAACGATGGCCGCTTGTGCAGCATGGTCAGCGTTGCACCCATGAAATCGAAGACCGTGGCCCCGGCCGAACGAATCTCGTCCCAGAATCCCGACGCCGAGAATCGGTCGCCGATCGCGGCGGTAGTCGCGAGCAGCATGGCCGGCACCACCGTCAGCACAGTCGCGTCGATGTGGAACATCGGAAACGGGCAGTACAGCACGTCGTCGTGTCGCAGCCTCAGGTTGTCGATCATCAGCTCGGCCTGGCGTACCGCGTATCGGTGCGACAACACGCAGCCTTTCGACGGCCCGGTCGTGCCCGAGGTGAACAGCACCATCGCCGGATCGGCGAACG
>JAENVT010000308.1 GCA_016650435.1 Ilumatobacteraceae bacterium | reverse complement strand
GATTGCACGCACGCGGCTGTCGCCGAGTTGCTGGGCGACCTCAGCCAGAACGATGACCGGCTTGCCGTCGACCTGCACCGTGAACTCGAGTGCGGTGTTGAGCTTGGGGAGGGTGCCGCGAGGGAACTCGACGTCGACGACCGGGCCGGCGATTCCGACAACGCGTCCGTCGGTGAATTCTGTTTCCGTAGCTACGGGTGAGTCGTTGGTCATTGTCATGACATGTGCTCTCTCATTGTCGAACCGCGCTGAGTGCCGCGGGGGTGTCGGGTGAACCGTCGTGCAGGATCTCGAAATCGATGACCAGTCCCTTGTCGCCGCCGGCCAATGCCTCGGCACCGCTGACGATCTCCATGATCTCGGTGGTGATCGAGTCCTGGCGGGCGCGGTTCATGATGCGACTGAGGTTCTTGATCAGCTCTTCGGCGTTGTCTGTTGCGCTCTTCATCGCTCGCTGGCGGAAGGCGTGCTCGCTGGCCGCAGCATTCAGCAGGGCTGCATAAATACGCGCTTCGATGTACTTCGGAAGCAGCGAGTCGAGGATGGTCGTGGTGTCGGGTTCGTACTCGAAGTCGGCTTTGGCGACAGCATCGCCGGAAGGGGCAGGACGACCGTCGCCGCCGGCGACCGTGTCGCGTTCCAACGGCACCAGCGGGCGTTGGACGACCTCCTGCGACCCAGCGGAGATGAACCTGGTATAGATCAGCTCGACACGGTCGACCTCGCCGTTGACGAACAGATCGACGACGTGTTGACCGATCTCCTTTGCGTTGGCGTAGCTGGGAGCATCGCTGAAGCCTGCAAATTGGGCTTTGATCTTGTAACCACGGAACCTGAAGTAGCTCTCGGCTTTGCGACCGACGGCGATCACCGAATAGTCGCGACCTTGCAGCACGTCGGCCTTGATCTCGCCCTCGGCAGCGCGTTGAACACCGGCGTTGTAACCACCGCACAAACCGCGATCAGCCGTGATGACGACGTAGGCGACGTTCTTGACGGTCTCGCGACCGGCGAGCAACGGCGACTCTGTGGACCCGCCCGCTGCAGCGAGATCCTTGACGACCTCGGTGATTTGATCGCTGTACGGAACTGCGGCGGCAACGCGCTGCTGCGCCTTGACGATGCGCGACGCAGCAATCAGCTCCATGGCGCGCGTGATCTTCTTCGTCGCCTGGACGGTACGGATCCGCCCCCGAAGAATGCGTTCTTGCCCACCCGCCATTACGTCACGGGCTCCTCGTCCGCTCCGCTTCCTCGTCGCGCCTTGTGCGCCTCGTCGCTGGCGCTTCCCTCGGCGCCTGTGCACAGGGCTAATGCGATACCGACTCTCATCATTCCGTCGCCAGGGTCTTGTTGCTTTCGGCCTCGCCCAGCTCGGCCGCATCGGTTGCTGTTGGGTCTGCTGCGCGGGCCTCTGCTGTTGCGGCGACGAACCGCTCTTTGAACTCCTCGATCACGTCGCCGAGCTCGGCGGGTACGTCGGCCTTTGGATCGTTGCGCATACCCGACAGCAGCGCACCGTTCGTGCTGCGCACGTGCTCGAGCAGTTCGCCCTCGAAACGAATAACGTCACCGACGGGCAAGCTGTCGAGGTAGCCCTTCGTGCCAGCGTACACCACGACGACCTGCTCCTCGACCGGCATCGGGCTGTTCTGCGGCTGCTTCAAGATCTCGACCAGGCGATAGCCACGCTCGAGCTGGGCCTTGGAGATGGCATCGAGCTCCGACCCGAATGTCGCGAACGCCTCGAGCTCACGGAATTGAGCGAGGTCGAGCTTCAACGTGCCGGCGACGCTCTTCATCGATTTGATCTGCGCCGCGCCACCAACGCGCGACACCGAGATGCCGACGTCGACAGCCGGACGCACACCGGATTTGAACAGGTTGTCCTGCAGATAGACCTGGCCATCAGTGATGGAGATCACGTTGGTGGGAATGTACGCCGACACGTCGCCGGCCTTGGTCTCGATGATCGGCAGCGCAGTCAGCGAGCCGGCGCCGTTCTCGTCGCTGAGCTTGGCCGCACGCTCGAGCAATCGGCTGTGGAGGTAGAAGACATCGCCGGGGTACGCCTCGCGGCCCGGGGGGCGGCGGAGCAGCAGCGAGATCTGGCGGTACGACCAGGCGTGCTTCGTGAGGTCGTCGTAGGCGATGAGCACGTCCTTGCCGCGCTCCATGAAGTATTCGGCCATGGCGCAGCCGGCGTAGGGCGCGAGGTACTGCAGCGCGGCAGACTCGGACGCGGAAGCGGACACGACGATGG
>JAENVT010000307.1 GCA_016650435.1 Ilumatobacteraceae bacterium | reverse complement strand
TCAACGGCACGAGATGGATGTCGCCGGTCGCCAACACCTCCGGCAGTCGAGCAACGGGTTGGTAGCCGGAAAAACGAACATTGGTCAACCCATCCGCAAGGGCACGCAGCGAGTCGAGCGCCGCGCCATCTCCGTTGATCAGAAAGGTCAGCGACGGCATCGCTCGCGCAGCGGCGATGACCATCTCCAGCGATTGCGAGTAGCCGACGTTGCCCGCGTACTGCACAACCGTCTCGGCACCTATATCGAGCTCGCTCCGGAGGGCCGTCATTCGATCGAGGGGACGAATGAAGTCGGTGTCGACGAAGTTGGGGATCACCCGGACGTTGGTCCGTTTCGACGGCCGGACCTTGGCGGCGACGTTGTCGTGTAGGTCGCTGCTCAGCACTGTGACGGCAGCGGCGCGGCCGTAGCTGACGCGCTCGAGCAAACCCGCTGCGGAGATGATCCATCTGTTCGAGATGGCACCGGTCTCGACGGCGGCGTCAGGAAACACATCCTGGATGTTGAAGATCAGTGGTCCGCGTCGAACCAGGTGTGTGACCCAGCCGGTAAGCCCCATCGTCAGCGGTGGCGACATGGCGATGACCGCATCGACTCGGCCGCCGCGTAGCGACGTCAACCCGGCAATGGCACTGAAGCCGACGAAGCCGGCTGCCCGGCGAGCGAGGTTTCGCTTGCTACCACCAGGGAAGGGATTGACCCGTGTGATCGAACCCCAGTCCGTCCGCTCGCGTCGCACCCATTTGCCACCCCAGCCATCTTCGACCACGTGGCCGCGGTACCACGGCAGCGCGGTGACGACGTGCAATTCGTGGCCGAGCGCGGCGAGTTCGGTGACGATCCGGGTCATCACCTCGCCGGTCGGCGCGGTGTCGGGTGCGAAATGCGGGCACAGCACGGCGATCTTCAGCCGGTCGGGGCTCACGATTGCTCCAACGCGGCTCGGTATACGACTGCCAACGCTGCACCCGAGGCCTTGGCGGTGAAGGCTTCGGCGCGGCGTAGCCCGGCGGCGACCAGCGTGGCGCGGTTTTGTCGCACATGATCGAGGGCACCAGCCCACGCATCGATCGACAGCGGCAGCACAAGGCCGGCATCGTCGACGACCGTGGGGATGCAGGTCGAGTCGCTGGCAATGACCGGACAGCCGAGGGCCATCGCCTCGATCAACGGCGCGCCGAAGCCTTCGTACTGACTCGGGAAAACCATTGCCTCTGCCATCTTCAGGAGACCGTTGCGATCCGCGGCCGAGACCCTGCCGACGCGCCGAATGCGCTGATCCGTCGCGCCGGCCAGCGATCGTTCAGCAGCGCCGCTGCCGCCGGTGAACACCAGTCGCAGGTCCGGGTCAGTCCACCGCGCCTTCAGTAGATCGATCAAGAACTGGTGGTTCTTGTGGGGATGTGTGACCGCCGGGTAGACGAGCACCCGCCCATCCCCCAACGAATAGCGCTGCCGCAACGTGTCCTCAGCCGTGATGTCCTTCAACAGATCGGGTTCGAATCCATGGGGCACGACGCGGACCTTGGTGGGTGCGACGCCGTACGCGTCGACGACCGACTCGCGCACGAATTGACTCGGCACAGCCACAATCCGCGCCATCCGTACAGATCGGCCGATCGTCGCTGCAAGGTAGGCGCGTTTGGTTCGGCTGAAGTACCTCGGATAGGTGCGGTACTGCAGATCGTGAATCGTCAACACATACGGACGAACGGCTCCGAGTGGAGCGGCGCCGCCGCCGTGATGACGTAGGTCGGCGCGCTTGCTGCGCCCACGAAACCACGTTGCTTCACCGGCGACACGCCGCACGCGCGAGGCGCCATTGAACGACGCGACGACCGTTGGGAAGATCTCGGTCAATCGGCGGTGTGCTTCGACGAAACCGTCCACGACATAGAGCGTCGGCCGCAGATGCGTCTCGGCCTCGGCGAGCCCCAACAGTTGTCGAACGAGATATTCCTCCGAACCCCCGACATCACCCGGGACGCACCACAGCAGATTGACGGCAATAGCCGGATCGGCCATCAGCACAACTCCCGGTAGGCGTCGGCGGTCAGTCGGGCGGTCTCATGCCAGGTGGCCTGATCGGCGCGCGCTACACCAGCGACCGAAAGCGCCTCCCGGCGTGTGGCAGCTTCGGTGATCCCTCGGGCGATGTCGTCCGGATCCAACGGATCGACGAGCACCGCTGCGCCGCCCGCCGCCTCTTCGGTCGCGGTGCCACGACTGGTGACAACCGGCGTTCCCTGAGCCATGGCTTCCAGCACCGGCAAGCCGTAACCCTCGCGCTCGCTGGGGTAGCAGAAGACCTCTGCGCCGGCATAGAGCCCGGCCAGGTCGCCCGCGGGCACGAAGCCGATGAACCTGATGTCGCCCCCTGCCGGAATGTCGACATCACCCCATCCCTCGGCACCGGCGACGACGAGCGGAAGTGGCTCGTCGAGGCGCGAGACGGCCTCCGCGAGGCCGCGCAGGTTCTTGCGCGGCTCGAGCGTCCCGACGAAGAGCAGGTAGCGCTGTGGCAGCCGGTACAACGCAACAACGCGCGCCGTTTCGTCGGCATCGACCTTGACGACATCGACACCCAACGGGACCAGCCTGAGCCGATCTGCCGTCAGGCCGGCAGCGACACAGTCGTCCATCGTTGCCTGGCTGCTGCACAGCACGAGATCTGCTCGGCGCCGCGTCTGATCGAGGCTGCGCCGAAAGATGCTGTTGCCGCGGCGAGTGAACTGCGATGGGTCATGCAGAAATGCCAGATCGTGCACCGTGACGATCATCGCGGCGTCAGTCGCACACGGGATCAGTGTCGTTGCGTGGGCAACATCCACGCGACCGGTGGCACGCTCGACCTTGGGCCAGTTTCGACGCAACCACAGGTCGTAGAGCAACGGCCCGCCAACGGGCAGATGGGCAATGGGGATGGCCGGCGACCATGGTTCGCTCGGAACGTGGGCATGACGGCCAGCCACACCGAGCAGGGTGACGTCTGCCTCCGAAGCCATCGCCTCGGCGACGCGCATTGCCGCGACACCCGTGCCACCGGGCACCCGATGCCAGCATTGTTCCAGTGTGTAGGCCACGCGCACGGCCTCCATCATGCCGCGCGGCCGCGCCTCCAACAGCCCTCCCCGCACTCGTCTACGCTTTTGCCATGCGCACGCAGCTACCACCGACGGCCTTGCAGCGCGACAGCCGCTTCAATCGCATCACAACCGAGGAGCGCTTCGCCGACGAGAGGCCCAACGATCAGGGCCAGGATCGGCGGATGGATCCGGAGGCGGCCGAGTCTTTCGACCGAGCCCGACGTCAGATGCACGGCATCTTCGTCGGCGAGATCCAGGCGCTCGAAGGCGCCGGTCGCACCGCATTCGATTACACCATCGAAGAAACGCCGCTGCAGATGAAGCTCGACATGGCCCGGCAGTGCTGGGACGAGGCACGACATGTCGAGATCAGCTTGCGCCTCGGCGAGCACATGGGCACCGAGATCGGCGAGTACAGCGAGGCCGTGACATTGTTCGAAGCGGCCTGCCACGCGGATCCTGTCTTCCGGCTCGCCGGCGTCAACCGCGCCCTCGAAGGCCTTGCCATCGACGTCTTCACAACCATGCGCGACTTCGCCGCCGAGATGAACGATCCGGTGTTGTACTTCTGCGAGGACTGGATGCTGGCCGACGAGGTGACCCACGTGAAGATGGGCAGTACGTGGCTGCGCGAGCTGACCAAGGACGACAAGGACCGCCAGACCCGAGCGTTGGAGTTCCAACGAACCGTCGACAGTCTGTTCAACTTCCGCGGTTCGCGCGGCGAAGGCCGCGACGCGTCGATCCGGCTCGCCCGAAAGTTCCGCGAAATGGCTGGCTTCCAGTCCGAAGAGATCGATCAGATCGCGGCGATGGCCGAGGCCCAGCGCGCCGGAAATCTCGTGACGGTCGGCGCGTACTGAATCCAAAGAAATCCGCATGGCCGGCTACATCGATCTGAACCGAGCGAGCTGGGACGATCGAGCACCCGCGCACGCTGCGTCCCCCGACTACGCCGTCGAGGCGTTCATCGCCGATCCACACTTCCTCAGCGAGGTCGTCAGGTTCGACGTTCCGCTGTTAGGTGACGTACGCGGATTGCGAGGTGTTCATCTGCAGTGCCACATCGGCACTGACACGATCTCACTCGCTCGCCTCGGCGCAATCATGACAGGGCTCGACTTCTCCGGCGCGTCGGTCGCCGAGGCCAAGCGTCTCTCGGCAAGGTCTGGCACTCCGGCCGACTTCGTGGAGGCCAACGTCTACGACGCGTTGAGCGCGCTCCCCGCTGAAAGTTTCGATCTGGTGTACACAGGTGTTGGCGCGTTGTGCTGGTTGCCCGAGATCAAGCCGTGGGCTGCCGTCGTGGCCGGGCTGCTTCGCCCCGGCGGAAGGCTGTTCATCCGCGAAGGCCACCCGATGATGTGGGCGATCGACGAGCTTCGCACCGACGACCTCGTGATCGGGTATCCGTACTTCGAGCGACCGGAACCGATCGTCGACGACGATCCCGGAACGTACGTGTCGACGGAGGCTGAGTTCACGCAGAACATCACGCACAGCTGGAACCACGGGCTCGGAGAGATCGTGACCGCGCTGCTCGACGCGGGCATGCACCTGACGGGACTGGTCGAACACCAGAGCATTCCGTGGGAGGGCATACCGGGCCAGATGGAACACGTCGATCTCGGGGAGTGGCAACTCGCCGATCGCCCATGGCGACTCGCCTGCTCCTACACCCTGCAAGCCGTGAAGCGAGGCTGAGCGTCACATTCGTCGATCGGTGACGGTGCCGATCCCGGGCGGCCGAGTCCCTTTCGAATCGTCAGTGGCACCTGCCAAGCGCTGTGTCTCTCAACCGCACGCGTCCGCGGGCCGGCTATCGGGGGCTCAACACATCGAACTCGTTGCCGTCGGGATCGGCCATCACCACCCAGTCAACGTCGCCTTGGCCGATGTCGATTCGGGTCGCCCCAAGGGAGACCAGACGGTTTACCTCTGCAGTCTGGTCACCGTGGTCGGGCGGAGCGATGTCGAGATGAAGCCTGTTCTTCGCGATCTTCGGGGGAATCGGTGGACCCCAGGTGATGAACGGACCGGTGCCGTCCGGCGCGCGGATCGCAGTTTCTTCGTCCTGATCCCAGACCAATGGCCATCCGAGCGCTTCGCTCCAGAAGTACCCGACCTCTGGCGAACCGTCGCACGTAATCGAACCGAGACGTCCGCAGCCCGCGAGGAAGGAATTGTCGGGCTCGATGACGCAGAACTCGTTGCCTTCGGGGTCGGCGAGCACGACATGACTGTCGGCTGGGTCCTGACCGATGTCGACATGGCGGGCGCCAAGCTCGATCAACCTCTCGGCTGTTTCCTTCTGGTCATCGATGGACATGCTCGTCAGATCGAGATGGATACGGTTCTTGCTCGCCTTCTTTTCGGGGACCGGCAGGAACAGGATCCGGAATCTGGTGTCATCGGTCGGCACCAGACCGATCTCATCATGGCTCTCGTCGTCTATCTCCCAGTGCAGCGCGTCGGCCCAGAAGCGCGCCAGACGGAGCGGATCGTTCGCATCGAAGCAGAGGGCGACGAGCTGCGAAGTCATCCCGCTCTGCGTCAGCCGGCTTGCCGAGTCACGTCCGCGGCCCGGTTCGATCGGGTTGTTGGTTCGCACACCCGCCCAGATTGCCCGCCGCCGGTGTGTGAGCGCAAGACCGACTGCACGTTTTGGTGGTCACGAGAAAGATCTGCCGGTCCGGGATCTGAGCGAGCGGACAAAGACGCGGACGCTTTGATCGCTCACACAGAGGTCCGGCGATAAGACAACCGAGCTAGAAGTAGGGCAGGTAGTGCTCGAGCTCCCACCGTGAGATCGACCTCACGTCCCAGGTTCCGTCCGCTGCCTGCCACTTGGCCAACTCGTCCTTGCGGATTTCGAGAAACGCCTTCACGAGGTCGAGTCCCATGGCCTGGCACAACACAGTGTCGGCCTCGAGCGCGGCCAGTGCCGCGCCCAGATCGTGGGGAGTGTGCCGGTCCGTGTTCGGCCTGGCATCGCCATCGCCGATTTGAGGGTCGCCACAGTCGCTGCCGTCCACCACTCCCAGCAATGCGGCGTTGAGCATCACGGCCGCGGCGAGGTAAGGGTTGGCGCTGCCGCAGGGCATGCGATTCTCGATGCGTGTTGCCGGCCCGCGCTCGGCTGGAATGCGATAGGTGCTGATGCGGTTGTCGAGGCCCCAATTGGCCCAGTAGCCGGCGATGATTCCGGGGATCAGGCGCTTGTAGCTGTTGACCAGTGGCGCCGACATCGCCGCCATGGCCTCGTGATGGGCAATGAGGCCGCCGATGCACTGGCGAGCGAGTGATGACAACCCGTGATCGCCCTTTGGATCGTCGAACGCGTTCGCTCCCCCGTTGACCGGCGTCAACGAGAGATTGACGTGCAGACCGCTACCGACGAGATGGGCCATCGGTCGACCCATGTACGTGATCCAGTAGCCCTTGCGTGCGGCCAACTCGCGTGTCATCTCCTTGCAGATGAACGCCCGGTCGGCGGCGTCGAGCGCTGGACCGTATTTCATGTTGAGCTCCATCTGACCCGGATGAAACTCGCCCATGATTCCCTCGAGGTCGAGTTCGCATTTTTCGGCAGCGTCGTACAGGTCGAACATGAGGCCGGTGTTGTCTCCGCCCATTCCGACGCCGTACACGCGATGTGATGGGACGTGCAGTGGACCGAAGCCACCGGGAGCATCGGAGTCGGGCTGCATGACGTAGAACTCCATCTCGAATCCGAGATGAGGTTCGTAGCCGAGCGACGCCCACGCATCAACAGCGCGCTTCAGCGCGGCACGCGGGCACAGCGCCAGGGGCTGGTCGTTGTAGAACAGATCGGCGATCGCAACGTCGGTCTCGACCTCCCAGCCGGGTCGAGCGGACTCCACCAACGGGACGGTGGAGAGATCTGCATATCCCACGTCGGGGCCATAGCCCGCAACCGGAAGGATGTCACCATCGATCCCCATCGTCAGAGTCGTGACCGCGTGATGACCATGCTCGTGCAGTCGCGACCGCGGCACGTACCGCCCGTGCGACAAGCCGTTGAGATCGGCCCACATCACTCGAACACGTCGGTTGCCCATCGGCAGCGACGCTAGCAATGCCCCTGGTCTACCGCTGCGAGAGCGCCTGCACCGTTTCGCGCAGCGGCTCGCCGAAATCGCGGAGCAATTCGATGCCAGCGGCGCGCAGCAC
>JAENVT010000306.1 GCA_016650435.1 Ilumatobacteraceae bacterium | reverse complement strand
ACGTGAGGTTGGCCCACCAGGAACAGCGAACTGGCTTCGTCGGTCGTCAGGCCGGTGAGGTGGGTTTGGAAGCCATCCATCAGCTCGATGCCTCCTCCAGCACCCTGAACGGTGAAAATCGGCACGCCCGCTTCGCCGAGCGCCTCCACGTCGCGCAGGACGGTTCGCTCGGACACTTCGAGTGCGTCGGCGAGTTGCATCGCTGTCAGCCGCCCGCGGCGTTGCAATACCAGCAACATGTCGAGCACACGCGCCGCACGCATCCGAAAAGTCTAGGAGGAACATGACAGTAGATGTCTGGTTTGAAGTGGCAGGGTGATGTCATGGCACATGACGACGTCGAAGGCACCGGCACCCCGAGCGATCCTTGGCAACTGGCCACACCACCGGGAAGCAGCGAGTTCGAGGCGTACCGCGACCCCGACGCCGACCCGCCGGCACTGGTTGTTCAGGTCGGCAAGACGCAGCTTCGCTATCACCTGTCGTGCATCGAGGATCTGCACGCGATGTTGACCGAGCGTGGCGACTGGATGCCGCTCGGCAGCGCCGACGAACAGAAGAACGCCGCCGAGGGAACGGTCGAGGCGTGGGGACGTTCGAACTCGAACCCGGTCGGTGGCTGGTACGGATTCAAGAAGGGTTTGCGCGGACGATTCGGCAACTACATACCACCGGTCCTCGAGGCGATCGGTCTCGCCGAGGTCGAGCACAATCCGCGAAACAACCGGATGCGGGCGATCTGACTACTACGCGTAGGCCGGAACGAGTGCCTGCAGTTCGCTCGTCAACGCTTCACGTTCCTCGGGTCTGCCGTCGAGGGACGCCGGGGTGTTTTGGAAATGGGCGATCCGCCATTCACCGTTTCGGCGGACCGCTACAAGCGTTTGCGCGGCGTTGAGTTCGGGCTTGATGTGCGATTCTCCGGGCGGCAGCAGTCCGGCGTCGGCGCGCAGGAGCGCGGCGTCAGCGCCGAGTGGGCGGATCTCGCGAACCTTCGAGACATAGGTCGGCTGCTCGTGGTCGGCGAAGATCGTTGCGAGATGTTCCTCGATGCAACGGGCCGATTCGACCGAGGTTCCGTCGAAGCCGACCACGCTCCCGTCGTCTCTGAACAGCGAGCAATAGCCGGAGGCATCGCCGTGGTTCCATCGATCCAACAGGTTGCGGTACAGGGTCTCGACGCCACACTCGTTCACGCAGGCATTCGTACCCTTCGCGGTGCCCGATCAAACCCGATTTCCTGTGCAAAAGAAGCTGCGTCAGCCGACCAGACGGAGTGCCATCTCGGCCTGCGCTGTGGCGACATCGCCCGCCGACAGCTCGCCGCTTGCGTTGAACCAATACGCAGGCTGGTTGGAGATCGCCAACACGCCGAACGTGGCAATCTTCACGTTTCCCGGATGAAACGCACCGGAGTCGGCACCGTCGAGAACGATCGAGCGGATGATGCCTTCGTACTCGTCGCGCATCGCAAGGGTGCGCGAGGCGTTGTCGCCTGTCAGAGAGCGAAGCTCGACATCGGCAATGATCGCCAGCTGTGGGGCCTCGAGCGTGACGAGCACGAATCGACGCACGACCTCGAACAGCTGGCGCCGTGGGTCACCTGCAAACCGGGCGCGCACCTCGTGGCCACTGGCGATCAAGGGCTGCAGGGCGTCGCTCATCAACTCTGCCAGCAGGTCCTGTTTGCTGGGGTAGTAGTGGTACAGCGTCCCAAGTGTGATCTCACTGGCCTTGGCGATCTGGCGAAGGCTGGCGCCGTGGTAACCCTGGCGGGCGAACACCTCGGTCGCGACCTTTCGAATGGTCGAGGCGCTCATGGTTGGGCGCCAAGTCCGTCGAGCACGCGGGTGATGAGATCGCGGACGTCGGCCGTCACGACTTTGCCGTTCTGGTTGCGCGGCAGTTCACCGACTCCGACGATTTGCGCAGGCCGTTTGTAGTCGGCCAGCGATCCTTCGAGGAACCGCCCGAGGTCGAGCCCCGCGATCGGCTCGCTCGTCACCACAGCCGCGGCAACGATGCTGCCGTACTGCTCGTCGGGCAACCCGACAACCGCTGCTTCGACAACTGCTGGATGAGTGCACAGTGCTTCTTCGACCTCCAGTGGCACGACCTTCTCGCCACCGCGGTTGATCACTTCGTCGACGCGCCCGAACACTTGCACCATGCCGTTGTCGGCTCGTGCAGCCAGGTCGCCCGTGCGCAGCCAGCCGTCCTCGAACTTTGCGGTCGTAGCTTCCGGATCTCGGTAGTAACCAAGCATCGCTGTCGGCGATTGGATCAGCAATTCTCCTGCCGGCGAGATGCGGTCGATGGTTCCAGCGACGGCGACACCCACCTCGGTGGCGGAGCCACCCGACTCGACAAAATTGACGTGGGTGATGCTGGTGGCCTCCGACAGTCCGTAGCAATTCGCGAGACGAGCATTTGGGAAATGCTCGTGCAGGTGGACGATCAGTTGCGACGGCATGGGCGCGCCGCCAAATGCGAGCCACGGCGCCAACTCGCACGGCGGAGTGTCGGTGAGGTGCTCGTCGATGCGTTGATACATCGTCGGAACTCCGATGAAGAATGTGCACTCGCCGGTGTGAAGCCGGCGAGCGATCTCGTCGGCACGAAATCGGCGATGGGCCTCGATACTGCCACCGGCAACGAGGGCGTGGCCGAGCTGATCGACGAAGCCGGTGTTGTGACACAGCGGCACGGCAACGATCGTGTGCATGGCCGGTGTGGAGTGAAACATCGCCGCGTACGTCTCGGAAGCGCGACTGAGGCCCACGTTGCTCAGCAATACGCCTTTCGGACGGCTCGTTGTACCGGACGTGTATGTCAGGCATGCCGGCGTATCGCCGTCGATTCGAGTCGCGAGGTCGGCATCAGCTGCCGGCCCAGGCTCCGACAGCACGGCATCGGACAGCAGGATCGTTCGATCGCGCCATCTGCTGCCGACGACGGGAAGGAGAGCAGCATCGACCGCGATCACGCCGGGATCGGCGTTGTCCAACAGCACATCGAGCTCGTCGGTGGTCAAACGTGTTGCAAGGGGCACCCCGACCAAGCCAGATGCCAGACCGGCGAGAAAGGCGATGATCCACGCCGAGCTGTTTTCGGCGAGCACAGCGACACGGTCGCCAGCGCTCGCTCCGCGTCGAGCAAACTCCGCCGACAGAGCCCTGACCGCGGCCGCCGTCTCGGCGTAGGTGTAACCGGCGCCCGTTCCATCGGATGCAAAGGGCCGGTCGGGGCTGGTGCTCTCCCAATGCCACAGATAGTCGGCCAGCGAGCGCGGTGAACCGTTCATCGTCACGCCAACCGTCTGCTGGCGAATGAATCGGGGATCTCTCGCTCGACCCACGAATAGCCGATCTCGACTGCTGCGAGGTTGCGGCTGATGCGGTCCGCGCGATGAGCGGGGACGACCTCGGTCATGCCTTTCGACAGCGCCTCTCGAGACGCAAGGCCGGTGAGTCGCGCAACCACGCCGGCAACCACCATGTTGCCTGCCCGCGCGTCGCCTGCCTCGGCCGCCATCGCTGCGACCGGCACAGCGAAGTGCTCGATGTCGTCACGCTCCAGCCACGACTCGTCGATGTTCGCGGCGTCGAAGGCGAGCAGGCCGCCGGGCTCCAGCAACGGGTAGTAGCGGTCGAACCAGTCGTTGTGCATCGCGCACATCAGCGCGTAGTGACTCCGCAGCGGTACTCCCGGATCGTCGCGCGACGCCGCCAACGAGCAGGCGATCTCGCCGCCGCGGATCAACGCTCCGTACACGCTGTATTGGATGGGGTTGTAACCATCGGCCGACGCCGACCACGCCAGCAACTCGGAGCTCAGCTTCACGCCTTGACCGCCGCGTCCGGTCAGCACGATCGACAACACCGGGCTCATTCGTCGTGACCGTGATCATTTGTCGTGCCGTCCGCGCGCGTGCGATCAACGAGCACGCCGGTCGGGTACACCTTTCTCACCGACTGCGTGATGTACTCCCACGCCTGCACCGAGTCCATCCGCCAATGGGTTGGGCATGGGCTGAGCACTTCGACGATCGACAACCCGGCGCCAGACCGCTGCACTTCGAAGGCTTTGGCGATGGCCCGACGAACGCGCCGCACTCCCAATGCCGAATCGATCGCGACGCGCTCGGCATAGGCGACGCCGCTGAGGACCGACAGCATCTCGAGGAACGGCAGCGGCGGACCGTGCTGCGGT
>JAENVT010000305.1 GCA_016650435.1 Ilumatobacteraceae bacterium | reverse complement strand
GTCGAGCGACAACGAACCGTCGGCCATCTTCTCGGCCACGATCGGCGCAGCAGCCAACGTGTCGGCCAGGCGGACCTGATCACGTGCCGAACGAATCGACACCTGCGTCTCGGCAGCCAACCACGCCTCCACCGACGTCGCACCCGTAGAACGCCACGCCTCTGCAACTGACGCAGCGTGCACGGCCCGGGCGATCTCAGCCTCCAACCGTGACGCGACACGCCGCAAATCAACCACCATCTCGCCAAGATCACCAGCCGACAACGCCGAAAGATCGGCCGCGGCACACCGCGAAAGCGCCTCCCCGAGTGCGGTGACGAGTTCGCTGGCCATGAACTCCCAGCTATCGCCTCGAACAAGTGTTCGCAACCTCAATCAAAGATATTTCAAAGAACTTTCCGACCCGCGCTCACATGTGTGTCCGATGTTCAACTCGGCGCGACATCCGACTCACATGTGTCGCAGAAACGGCCTCAGCGCCAGTCGATCACCGTGTCGGGATCGGGGCGAACCGCGGGCTTGAAGTCGGTTCCCTTCGTGAACGCCAAGGGCGAGAGGCAGACCTGTTGCATCGTGTCGAAGGGGATGTTGACGATGTCGGCGACGGCTTCTTCCATCGCCAGGTGGATCGTGGTCCACGTCGTGCCGAGGCCTCGGGCGCGTGCTGCGAGCATGAAGCTCCACATCGCCGGGAGGATGTTGGCGAGCGACGACGCGGCCTGCGCAGCCGGCACATCTTCGAGACGCGACCTGGTGCAACCCAGCACCAACGCCGGTGATTCGGCCATGTGCTGCGACAGATACGTGGCCGAGTCGGCGACACGGCTCTGCTGCGCCTGCAACTCGTCGGTCTCGCGCTTGACCTTGCCGGCGAAACCCGGTGAGGCCTGGTACATGTCCCAACATTGCGCGTACACGTCGGCGATCGCCGCGACCATCGCTCGGTCGCGCACCACCACAAAGCGCATGGCGATCACGTTGCCCCCCGACGGTGCCTGCAACGCCAATGCGACGCACTCGCGCACGAGGTCGTCGGACACCGGCTTGGTGAAGTCGAGCCGTTTGCGCACGGCCCGTGTGGTGGACAACAACTCGTCGGGACCAAGTTCGAGCAGAGACATGTGACACTCCTTCGTCGACGTCCGGCCGAGCGTACCGAGCGGCACCGTTCCGTAAGGTGTTGGATGTGGACGTGGGGCCTTAACTCGATGCTCTTGCCAACGTGATCGCGGGATCGCCCATGGATGGCGCCGACAAGTCGGTCGAGCGGCTCCTCAACGCAACTGCCGGCTCGCCGGATCCGAGCAAGTCCGACCATGTCGTCGAGCTGCGGGTGTGGCTGAACTCATGGAACTGTCGGATCCCCTATCCACGCGATGGCGTCGACCTGTTGGTGCCTTCGCTCGATGTGTGGTGGAAGAGGTATCGCCGGCGGCTCAAAGACGTCCCGCTCACCGACCTCGATGACCGACAACTCGATGCGTACGCGAACGCATACGAAGAGCTCATCGATATGCCGGCGGGGATCAACAACGTCGGCACTGTGCGATCCCTTGCACCGACGGCATCCTCAAAGTTGCTGTGGGTGTTGCGGCCGCAGACCGCCTGCCCGTGGGACGTGGCGATCGCCAAGGCGGGCGGCCAAGGATCCCACCGAGACGGATATGCCAACCACCTCCGCAAGGCGCGCGCGTGGGCGCAAGGAATTACCCGAGAAGCCGCCGCACGGGGCATCGACAACGTCCCCAAACACGTCTGCCGGCCGCACTCGACGTTGGTGCGGATCTACGATGAGTGGTCCTGGGCGAGCACTCGGCCGACCGAAAGGACTTCGTGATGGACGTCGAGGATCTCCGGCTACTGATCTACGACAACTTCCGTCGGCTCGGCCGGGTGACGACCCACGAAGAGATGGCGACGATGCTCAATGCGACCGAGCAGGAAGTCACCGACGGAATCGCCGAACTAGCGACAGCGAGACACGTCGCCCTCGACGCCAACGGCGAGATCGTGATGGCTCATCCGTTCGCGTCGATCAACCTCGGCTTCTCGGTGATGGGGCGCGAGACATTGTGGTGGGGCGGGTGCTGCTGGGACTCGTTCGCGCTCCCCCACCTGCTCACCGAAGAACCTGACGTGTTGGTGGCGACGCAATGCCCCGGCTGTGGTCGACCGCAGGCGTGGGTCGTGAATCGCGAGCGGCCGCCAACGAGCGACTGGCTCGCCCACTTCCTGGTGCCGGCCGCGCATGTGTGGGACGACGTCGTGCACACGTGCGGCAACCAACGATTGTTTTGCAGCGAGGACTGCATCGCCGCGTGGCTGGAGAGCACCGGCAACAGGCGTGGCTACGTGATGGACATCGACACGTTGTGGCACTTCGCCAGCCGCTGGTACGAAGGTCGGCTGGAACGTGGGTACGTGCGACGCGACCCCGTCAGTTCGAAGGACTACTTCCGCAGCGTCGGGCTGGTCGATCCGTTCTGGGGAACATGACCGGCGGCGTCGCCAGCTCAGACTCCCGTAGGCGTGCCGGATCCCAACGATGCTCGTGACGAGTGTTCGCGCAGGAACTCGCGCATGCCAGGACCGTTGAACTCGACCAGTCCGTAGCCGACCGAACGGATGACGTGCTTGCGCAGCAGCCGATCGCGATAGCGGCTGGCATACGACTTGTCGACGCCCATGCGGTCGCGAATGTCGGCGAAGTGCGACGGCTGGCTCGCAGGGTCCTGCGCCATCGCGAGGAGGAACTGCAGATCCTGCCCGCTGAGCCCGCGCAACTCGACGGCGACGATGTTCTGGCCTAGCCGGCGATGGGCGATCGGCACTGCCTGCTGAACGTGAGCGGCGCGAATCACTTTCAACGTCCCTGCGGCGCGCCATGCCTCTTGCCCGAGCAGTTGCAACATGTAGGGGAAGCCGGCGATCGCCTCGACCGCCAGTCGCAACGCTTCGTCGTCGAAGCGCTTCCCGCCGAGTGCTGCCGTGCCTTGTAACCCGGCGACGACCTCGGTGTCGGGCAGTTGGGCGAGATCCTCGTGCGGTTGCCACGAGCGCAGCAAGAATGTTGGCGCACCCTCGGAAGTCAGCAGCCGTTCCATCGCCGGGCCCGGCAGTCCTGCGCCTGCGAACGCGACCGGACGCTCGGCGCGCAGCAGATGTTGGAACGCCTGCCCGAGCTCGTTCATCTCCTCGATGTCGGCGTGGTGGATCTCGTCGACGGTCACCAAAACACCCTGCGCGGGAGCGTTCCGAGGGACCGTCGCCGCGAGCCGATCGAGGGTGCGTTCCCATGCAGCGCGCAACGATCGTGGCGGCTCGGCGCCAGCGACTGTTTCCCAACCAACGCCACCGACTGCCGAGATGTCGACGCGGTTCAGTCGCCGCTTGGGAGGAGGATCGAGTTGCGCCGACAGCTGCTCGAGCTGTGCCGTCACCCGCTCGACCAACCCGCGGCGGCCGTCCTCTTGCACCCACAGCCATCCGTACTCTCCGGCAACGCCTTGCAGACGGTTCAGCAACACCGTCTTGCCCGAGCCTCGCCCGGCAATCAGCAGGATCGAACCCGACTCGCGACCAGGCTCTTCCAAGGCGACGCGGAACTCGTCGAGGATGTCGTCGCGCCCGGCCAACACCAGCGGGCTCGACCCAAATCCAGGTGTAAATGGGTTCCCACGCATCTCAAAAGTCTACACAGATCTCAAAGTCTACAAATGTCTACACACGTCTACAGCGAACGGTTCTTGGTCACGAGTGCACCGTACGCCGGGGGTATGACAACGATGGATGGCCGGCGAGCCTCAGCTACAAGTGCAACTGAAGCCCGCCTATCAATACGACTAGACGGTCGCGGCCGTGCTGAACCAACCGTTGAGATCGACGACGATGTCGGTGGGCACCATGCTGAAGAAGCACACGGTTCCGGTCGCCGACACCGGCACGAGGACAGCGTTCGAGACCGTCGCACCAGTGGTGTAGTTGACGCTGGAGATCAAGTTGCGAGCGCCGCATGGGAAGGCGGTGACGAAACCGTCGGCATCGGGGTTGGCGACAGCGACGTTCAGCGACACTGCGCTGACACCCGCAGCGGCGGGCACGCCGGCGATGTCGGTCATCTGCACCTCGAGGATGGTGGCGCCACCGATCTTGGCCTTGGCGAAGGTGCGGAGCGCGTTGGCGCTCTGGCCGGGGCGGGTGTCGAACATTCGCGCTGGTGTGACTCCCTTGAAGTCGGATGTCGTCGAGAACCAGCCGCTGACGTCGACCACCAGATCGGTGGTCGCCGAAGCGAAGAAGCAGACATTGCCATCTGCCGCAACCGTGGCGATCACGGCGTTCGACACCGTCTGGCCGGCTGCGTAGTTCACGTTGGAAACGAAGTCGCGTGTTCCGCATGGGTAGACGGTGATGAAGCCGCCCGCCACCGGGTTGGTCACCCCAACGTTCAAGGTCACCGCGCCGGCACCGGCCGGCACGCCCGCGATATCGGTGACGTTGACCGTCATGAACGTGCCACCGACAACAGGCGTCTTCGGCACGACTCGCAACGCGTCGGGACTGTTGCCCGGCCGTGTGTCGAACACGCGCTTCGGTGTGACCGCGGTGAAGCCGCGGCCAGCGCTGAGCCAGCCGTTGATGTCGACGACGATGTCGGTGGGCACGAGGCTGTAGAAGCACACCGTGCCGGTTGCCGACACCGGCACGATTGCCGCGTTGGCGACCGTCTGACCGCCGAGGTAGTTGACGTTGGCGACGAGTTCACGGGTACCGCACGGGTATGCGGTGACGAAGCCGGAAGCGTCGGGATTGGTGACGGTGATGTTCAGCGAGACTGCGCCGACGCCGAGCAGCGGGACGAATCCCGGCAGGTTGGTCATCTGCACCTCGAGCTCCGTGGCTCCGCCGACCTTGGCCTTGGTGACCGTGCGGAGAGCGTTGGGGCTGTTCCCCGGCCGGGTGTCGAACACACGCTGCGGGTCGACCGGGTTGAAGTCCGGCGTTCCGGGAGGAGCTTGCGACGCCACCCCGAACGGTGTGACCGGCGAGCTCGGGGCGGACGGTGCGCCGCTGCCCGAGCCGTTGATTGCTTGCACGGTGAACGTGTACGTCGTGCCGTTGGTGAGCCCGACCACCGTGCAGGTGAGTGCGCCATTAGTGGTGCAGGTTGCCCCGCCGGGGCCGGCTGTCACCAGGTAGCCGGTCAGGCCGGCGCCGCTGTTGGCCGCCGGAGCGACCCACGACACCACGGCCTGCGAGTTGCCTGCAGTTGCGGTTACACCCGTCGGCACGCCGCATGGCACGGTCATGTCAGGCGTGAGGTAGAAGGGCACGGTGACGAATGCACCGACAACCTTCGAAGCCACCGGACCGGTTGCATTGTCGTAGGCGTTGCAGGTGGCATCGGTGATCGGTGCACCCACATTGCGCAGATCGAAGTTCGTACTGGTGAGGATCAGGTTGCCGTTGATCATCGCGCTCGATGCCGAGGCATCGCCGCGGTCGAAGCCCGGTGTGCTCTGGGCGTTGGTGGTGTTGTTCGCCTGGATCTGGATGTCGACGTCGTTGCCGGAAACGGTGTTGCCGGTGACAACCTGGCCAAGTCCTTCGACCACGATGCCGAAGCCGTCGCCCGTCGAGCCGATGGGCTTGCGGTGGTAACCGGAAACGGTGTTGCCGCTCACTACTGCACCAGTCGGCTGGTCAGCGTTGACGAGCGGGTCCGGGATGCGGCGGAAGACGGCGATACCGGCGTAGTCGCGGGCGTCGGTGGCCGCGATTGTGCGAGTGACGATGTTGTTGTCGACCACGACACTGCCCGGACCGCTGGCCGCACCGTTGCCGGTTGCGTTCTTGATCTCGATACCGAAGCGACCGTTGTTCGTGACGGTGTTGCCGGCGACCAGGTTTGCACCAGGGCCCTTGGCACCGTTGAGGCCGATTCCGGAGTCACCGTTGCCGATGACTTCGTTGCCAGTGATGGTGACGCCGCTGGCGCTGCCATCGTTGACATCGATGCCGACGAGATTGTTGTTGTCGAAGGTTCCGTCGGTGATCGAGATGTTCGTCTTGGTGCCGCCGTTGGTGAAGTACACGCCGCGCCCATTCGATCCCGGCAGGCCGTTGTTCGATGCGTTCACGTTGTTGAGGCTCGCGTTGTTGAGGCTGTTGGAGCCGAGCAGCAGACCGTGGAAGTCGTTGCTGATGGCTGCAACGTTGGTGAAGGTCAGGTTGTTGTACGTGCCACCGGCCAGCGAAACGCCGTTCACGAAACCCTGGACACCGAGGTCAGAGATCGTCACATTGTTGGTACCCGATGCGATGTCGATGCCATT
>JAENVT010000304.1 GCA_016650435.1 Ilumatobacteraceae bacterium | reverse complement strand
TGGCTGTCGAGGCCGAGCCGTTGGGCACGTGTTCGTCGGAGTAGATCGCGCCGACCGGACAAACGTCGGGCTGGTAGCACGCGGTGCATGACGTGCACTCGTCGAGGTTCACATACAGCAAGGTGTCGCCGAAGATCGCGACCGAGTCGGGGTTCGGCGTATGCGTGGTCTCGATGACCCCGCTGCCGGCCTGCTCCTCGGAGAACAGGATGTTCTTCTGCGGGTCGAACTCGTAGATGCACTGGACAGGGCACACGTCGACGCACGCCCGATCCTTCACACCGATACAGGCCTCGGTGATGATCGCGATACCGGCCACGGTCGGCTCCTTTCGTTCAGCAGAGACGGGGTGAAGGTTCCCGTTTCGGACATCGGTGAAACGCAGTCCGTCACTGCTGATAGCCCTCGACGACGCGTACGGGGCGAACGTCGGCATCGTTGGGATTCAGGCCCGCGTCGCGACGTGCGCGCCGTTGACGCAACAGATCCCAACACTGATCGAGCGCGACCTCGAGCTCGCGGAGGTGGGCCACATCTTCCTCGGACGGAGGTGACCCAGCGTGAGCACGCTCCAGCGCATGCTCGTCCTCGACGAGCTTGCCGATCCGGTGAACGATCTCGATCTCGTCCATGTCTGTTCCTTTCGAGGAGCGCCCGACACCTTTCTACACCAGGAGTTCGGTCGTGCCAACCGGATCACACGAGCGCGTCGTCACGTCGCCAGGCAAGGTACGAATTGTCCGCCGGTACCGGATATTTCATGAATGGCTCGAGGCGATGCGCTGCACGTGGTTTCCTGAGCACGCTTCCGCGCCGTGGCGGGAGTCACACAATTGCGTAGATCGTGCCGGAATGCGGTCAATCCTGGATGCGGTTGACGGTACTGAGTCCATCGCGCTCGGCAGGACCCACGACCGAGAGGTGTCATATGACGGATCTCGATACGCCGACACCGCAACAAGCCGACGCGTCTCGGGGGTGCAGCGCGCAGCGGTCCGCAGGACATGTTGGATTCAGCCGATGCCCGCATCAGGCGCAACAGCACGCGGCACCACTTGCACCCTCACGCAGCAGTCACGTGGATCTCCCGGGCACGGCACCCGCGACGCAACCGGTACTCGCGGAGCCGGTCGCGTTGTCGCAGGTTCCACGGCGCGAGGTGTCGCAACGTGCGCTTGTCATCGCGGTCGTCACATCGATCGCGGCCGTGGTTGCAATCGCGACGATCCGGTGGACGCACATGGCCGCTTCGTTCAGTCGCGACGTCGAGCGGTTGAACGGAGCGTGGGTCGTGCCGGCGCTCGCTCTTGCTGCGGTCTCGATGCTGACCGCTGCACTCCAACAACGCCGCGTCCTGCGCGCTAGCGGCGTGTCGTTGCCAGTCCGCTCGATGGCCGCAATCACACTCGCCGGGAACGCGGTGTCGGTCACGCTGCCCTTGGCCGGCAGCACGGCAGGGACCGCGTTCACGTTCGTGCAATTGAAGAAGCGCGGCTCCGATGCGCCGTCGGCAGGCTGGGCGCTGGCGACTTCCGGCATCATCTCGACCACCGTCCTCGCGCTCGTGCTCGGTGCCGGCGCCGTCGTCACCGGCGACGGCCCAACGTCCATCGTCGGAGCCGTCGCTGTACTCCTCGGCATCATCCCGCTCGCCGTGCTGTTGATGTCGGTCAGGTCCCCGATGGTTCGCACCCACGCCTGTCACGTCACCCAGCGGGTTGTGGTGAGGTTGCACCTCATCAGACAACGTCCTCATGGCCTCGACGGGGCAGTCGTCTCGCGAGCGTTCGAGCGGATCGCCGGGTTCCGACTCGGTTGGCGCGCCGGAGCCACAGCCGCTGCCTACTCGGTGATTAACTGGGTAGCCGATCTCGCTTGCCTCGCCGTCTGTGTGCGAGCACTGGGCGTTCCCGTGCCGTGGACACACCTCGTGCTCGTCTACGGAGCCACACTCGGAGCAGCATCGCTGAGCTTCACTCCGGCTGGCATCGGCATCGTGGAGTCAGCGATCACCGTCGCGCTGGTGCAGAGCGGTGTACCGATGTCGGCGGCCATCGTCGCCGCCTTGCTCTACCGTGCCGTGTCTTGTTGGCTCGTGTTGGGAATCGGCTGGGTCACCTACGCGAGTATGCGCCAGAACAAGCTCGTCGCCACCGGCCGCCGCGGCAACCTGACCCGCGTTCGCCAACCTGTCGCACCATCCACACAGGCCGCCGAGCTCAAGTCGCGGGCTTGACGTGCCGATAGAAGGCCGTGAGGACCGAGACGATGCCTCGGGACCCCGAATCATCCAGGCAGTGGTCGGGGCGTCCGGTGGCCAGCCGGGCGCTGCGCGTCGGCATAATCGCTGTGCCAGTTGCCGCCTCGTTCGGCATTGCGTGGATGCTGAGCTCACTCGCCGCTGCGCCACCGACAATTGCCGACGCTGTTGTCCGTTGGCTGCTGATTGCCGCCGCAGCGACGGCGGTGCTGCTCGCCACCGAGCGTCTCGCCCGTCGCCTCGCGCCGTTGGCCACGTTGCTGGCGCTGAGCCTCACGTTTCCCGACCGGGCGCCTCCACGATTTCGAGTCGCGTTGCGCAACGGCTCGACGGGCCAACTGCGCGACCGCATCGCCGAAGCGCGCCGGGGCGAGCTCGGCAACACGCCCGCTGATGCTGCCGAGCGTGTGCTCGATCTCGTCGCCGCGCTCAGCGTCCATGACCGCACCACTCGAGGACACTCCGAACGGGTGCGTGCGTACAGCCGGATGATCGGCGAGGAGATGGGGCTCGGCGAGACCGAGCTCGACCGGCTGCAGTGGGCCGGGCTGCTGCACGACGTCGGCAAACTGCTGATCCCGGCGGCGATCTTGAACAAACCGGGGACACTTACCGCCGAGGAGTACGAGGAAGTGTGCCTGCACCCGGAGTACGGCCGCGGCATGGTGACACCTCTGATCCCGTGGCTCGGCGATTCGGCCCGCGCCGTGTGGGAGCATCACGAGCGCTGGGACGGACGTGGCTACCCGTCGGGTCTGGCAGGCCTCGACATAGCGCTCGCGGCGCGGATCGTCGCCGTCGCCGACGTGTTCGATGTGATGACGTCAGCGCGTTCGTACAAGACACCCGTCTCGGCGGCCGAAGCACGCACAGAACTGGCTCGGTGTGCAGGCGGGCAGTTCGACGAGACAATCGTGCGGGCGTTCCTGAACATCTCGATCGGAAGACTACGACTGCTGATCGGACCCCTGTCGTGGGTCTCGCAGCTCCCGCTGTTCCCGACGTCGGTCCTCTCGACCGCTATCGGCAGTCACGCCGCAACCATCGCCGCAGTTCTCACCGTTGTCGGCGCACCCACGATCGGCATGGAGGGCATCCCCGCCGCATCGGGTCGCGCTTCGGTCGCCTCTCATGCCGACTACGACTCTGTTCTCGAACCCCTCGGCGTGATAGCTGAAGTCTGGTCACCCGGGCGAATCGTCGCGACGTCGGTGACGGCCACGAGACGCGACGACCCTGTCCTCGATCAGTCGCCGCCGCCCGCCGACACGAACTCGCCGATGGTGCCGTCCACAACGTCGTCGCCGCCCGGCCCGGCAGTGCCGGTCATGCCCACATTTGTTCGGGCGACGCCGCCCACGTCCACGCCGGTTGTGGCGCCTCCCGGTCCGGCAGCGCCGGTCGCGACCATTCCGTCAGCGCCGGTCGCGACCGTTCCGTCAGCGCCGATCGTGACGTTCCCCTCGGTGCCTGTCGTGACGCTGCCGATCGTTCCGCTCGTCGACCTGGGCGTCGCCGCTGACTTCGCGGTGCTCGGCTACGCCGCGGTCACTTCGACCGGACCGACGTCGATCACCGGTCACGTCGGCACAACGATCAGCGGGAACACCGGGCTGACGCCGGCACAGGTCTCCGGCCAGATCTTCGCCTCCTCGCCGGCGGCTCCCGCCGCGGCCCACATCGCTGCTGCGGCCGCGCAGCTCTTCCTCGACGGTCTGGCCGCCTCACCGCTCCCCGGCGTCGAACTCGGCGGGCGCACGATCACGCAGGGCGTTTACCAGGGTGGCACGATCGAGTTGACCGGGACGGTGATCCTCGATGCCGGAGGCGATCCCAACGCCTTGTTCGTGTTCAAGGCGGCGAGCACGCTGGTCACGGCATCAGCAAGCCGGGTCGTACTCGCCAACGGCGCCCAACCGGGCAACGTGTTCTGGCAGGTGGGCTCCTCGGCGACGTTCGGCACAACGACACAGTTCGCCGGAACCGTGATTGCCAACATCTCGATCACTGCGACCACCGGTGTCGCCATCGTCGGGCGCCTGATCGCCCGCAACGGGGCCGTGACGTTGGACTCCAACACGATCACCATCCCGACGTCCAGCTAACAGCCCGGTCGCCGCTCGACGCCAGTCACGAAATATTCGGAAGCAGCGGAGACTTCGTGACCTGCCTCGCGGAAACGAGAACGGAATTTAGAGTGCTCTGCCGACGACCCGCAGGGAGCCGCCCGTCGCGATCTCAGTGATCACTCCGTCGGCGAGGATGGGCACCGGCTCGCCTGACTCCACGGTGACCGTGGCGCCGGTGGGATCGACCGCAATCGCGATGTCGCCGCCGCGCCGGTGCAGGTTGAAGCGCATGCCCTGCCAGCCGGCGGGGAGGCGCGGCGCGATCCGGACGTGGGTTCCCGAGTCGCGGACACCGGCGAACCCGTGCACCAGGCATGCCCACACTCCGCCGACGTTGGCGAGGTGGGCGCCGTCGACTGTGTTGCCGTGGGTGTTGGCGATGTCGAGGTACAACGACTCCCGGAAGTACTGGAATGCCAGGTCGGCGTGCCCCACCTCAGCGGCCATGATCGATTGCACGCAGGCCGACAGTGACGAATCGCCGGTGCTGATCGGGTCGTAGTAGTCGAAGTTGCGGCGTTGCACGTCGGGCGCGAACTCGTCGCCGCGCAGGAACATGGCGAGTACCACATCGGCCTGCTTGAGCACCTGGTGGCGATAGATCACCAGCGGATGGAAGTTGAGCAGCAGCGGATACTTGTCGCGGGGCGTGCCGTCCCAGTCCCACGCCTCGTGGCCGAGGA
>JAENVT010000303.1 GCA_016650435.1 Ilumatobacteraceae bacterium | reverse complement strand
TCGTCGTCGGCATCGACGCGATCGAACGCATCTTTCATCTCGCGCACCATCGCGTTCGTGAAGGCATTGAGCTGGTCCGGCCGGTTCAGCGTGATGGTGGCGACGTGATCAGCGACGTCGTACAAGATCTGGGTGTAGTCCATCCGCGGAACCTAACCGCCGACCCCAACACGACGAGAGATGAGCCGCCATCAGAGACCGCACATCTCTCATCACACGACTATTAGACGTCCAGAAAGCGGCTGGCGGCGGTGGCCGAACCCACGGAACCGACGAACGCACCGAGCAGCACCATGAAGATCACGACCCTGTACGGGTAGCCGTCGGTGACGACGAAGCCACCAAGGCCTGCTGTCGAGGGAAACTTGCTGACGCCAGATGTCCAGTCGGCATTGCCGAGGAGCAACAGCGCGCTGCCCAGGCCGGCTCCGGCAAGACCTTGGAGCAGGCCCTCGAGCATGAACGGTAATCGGATGAACCAGTTGGTTGCGCCAACCAACTTCATCACCTCGATCTCACGGCGGCGGGCGAACATGGCTGTGCGGATCGTGTTCCAGATCAACAGGATCGAGGCGAACAACAACACGCCTGACATCACGTACGTTCGCACCCCGAAGAACGATTTGAGCTTGCCGAGAACGGTGATCTGATCCGATGGGAAGTCGGCTCGTAAGACACCTGGCTGCTCGACAAACGACTGGCGAATGCTGAGCAACTGTTGAATGCTGTCTTTGTTGACGGGCTCGACACTGAAGTACGACGGGATGTTCTTCTCGGACAGGAACTTCAACGACTCGGGATCGGCGGCGAACAACTTTTGGGCCTGGTTCAGCGAACAGCTGACATCGCAGTACTCGACGTTCCTGATGATCTCGGGGCGGCTCAGGAGTGCCTCCCGAATCCTGTCGACGGCATCGGTCTCGGCGCCGTTCTTGACGTAGACGATCATCTTGACGCCGCCGGTCCATTGGCTGAGCTGGTTGTCGAAGGCCTGCTGAATGAGCAGGGTCATGCCGAACAAGAACAGTGACACCATCGAGGTGATCACGGCCGCGACAGTGAGCGTGAGGTTGCGGGAGAGGCTCGCCCACATCTCGCGCAACGTGTAGCGCAGACGTGAGATCATTCGTACACGCCTCTGGCCTGGTCGCGCACGATGATGCCGCGATCCAGTTGGATCACGCGCTTGCGCATCATGTTGACGATCCGTTGATCGTGGGTAGCCATCACCACAGTCGTGCCAGTCTTGTTGATGCGATCGAGCAGGCGCATGATGCCCTCGCCGGTGGCCGGGTCGAGGTTGCCGGTGGGCTCGTCGGCCAACAGGATCAACGGGCGGTTGACGAACGCTCTGGCGATCGACACGCGCTGCTGTTCGCCGCCACTGAGTTGGTGCGGAAATCGCTCTTGCTTGCCCGACAGCCCGACGAGATCGAGCACTGCCGGAACCTGCTGACGGATGACGTGCTTCGGCCGACCGATCACCTCGAGGGCGAACGCAACGTTCTCGTGCACCGTGCGGTTCGGCAGCAGCTTGAAGTCCTGAAAGATGTTGCCGATGTTGCGGCGCAGGTGCGGGACCTTGCTGTCGGACATCTCGTTGATGTTCCGTCCGGCGACCCAAACCGAGCCCTTCTCTGGGCGCTCCTGGCGGTTCATCATCCGCAGCAACGTGCTCTTGCCAGAACCCGACGGACCGACCAGGAAGACGAATTCGGCCTTGGCGACGTCGAAACTGGCGTCCCGGAGCGCGACCACCTCGGTCGAGTAGCTCTTGGTGACATTTTCGAGTCGGATCATCGACGTTTCTCCACGAACAGTTGTAGCGCCCGCCACGCCGCCCGGAGCTCGGGAAACACTAACGCGCTCATTGCGCTTCTCGCCGTCGCCACCGCAGGTAGCCCTCCATGAACTCGTCGATGTCGCCGTCGAGCACGCCGGTGACGTTGCTCGATTCGACTTCGGTACGCAGGTCTTTCACCATCTGGTAGGGCTGCACGACGTACGAGCGGATCTGGCTGCCCCAGCCGACCTGGGCCTGTTGGCCGGCGATGCTGTCGAGCTCCGCCTCGCGCTCCTCTTCGATCTTCGCGGCAATCATCGTCTTCAGGCGGCGCATCGCCTTCTCACGGTTCTGCAGCTGGCTGCGCTCTTCCTGTGATGAAGCAATCAGGCCAGTCGGCTCGTGGATGAGGCGCACCGCCGACGACGTCTTGTTGACATGCTGGCCGCCGGCACCACTCGCCCGGAAGACCTCCATCCGAATCTCCGACTCGTTGACCTCGAGATCAAGCTCGTCCATCACTGGCCACACCTGGACGTTGGCGAAGCTTGTCTGTCGACGGCCTTGGTTGTCGAACGGGCTGATGCGCACCAATCGGTGCGTTCCTCGTTCTGACGTCATCAGCCCGTACGCATACCGACCGGTGATCGTGAACTCAGCTGACATGATGCCCGCCTCGGCGCCTTCGCTGATGCCGTCGACTTCGTACCCGAACCCACGTCGCTCCGCCCAACGGCCGTACATGCGCAGCAAGATCTCGGCCCAGTCCTGAGCGTCGACTCCCCCGTCTTTGGCATTGATCTGCACGATGCAGTCGGCCTCGTCGTGCTCGCCGGTGAACAAGCTGCGTAAGTCGAGCTGATCGAGTTGCTTTGTGACCGAGCGAATGGCGGCGTCGAGCTCGGGCTCCTGCGAGGCGTCGTCGACCTCACGCGCCAGCTCGTGCAGCACCTCGGCATCCTCGAGCTCGCTCGAGAGGAGATCGAACTGATCAATATCGGTCTTCACGTTGGCGTATTCGGTGTTGATCTTCTTGGCCTCGTCCTGATCGTCCCACAGGTCGGGCCGGGCAACTTCGTGTTCGAGCTCGACGAGCCTCGATCGGTTGGTGTCGATCTTGAGATAGCCCTCTGCCTCGCCGAGACGGCGTCGCAGCTCCTTCAGATCATCCGAGTAGTCACGCATCTACAAACTTGCGCCATGACACATCTTGAATTTCTTGCCGCTGCCGCAGGGGCATGGCGCGTTGCGCGGGGTCTTCGAGAACTCGTCCTTGACGATGGTCTGCTGCTTGACCGGCGCCGGCGCGGCCTGGGCGGCAACTGCCGGATCGATGTCGCCGGATGCCGCAGCTGCTTGCGCCGCGGCCGAGAAGCCATCGGGCTGCACGTTGTCGCTGGACGTCTGTTGCACGTTCTGCACGGTTAGTGCAGGGGCGTCGTTGCGGATGACCTGGACGTGCATGACGTACTTGACGAAGTCCTGGGCGATGCCCTTCATCAGGCTTCCGAACATCTCGTAGCCCTCGCGCTGCCACTCGACGAGTGGATCCTTCTGACCGACGGCGCGGAGGTTGATGCCCTCCTGCAGGTAGTCCATCTCTTCGAGATGCTCACGCCACCGCTGATCGACGATGCGCAGCATGACCTGCCGCTCGACATCGCGCATGACATCTGGTGTCAGTTCGGCTTCGCGCTTTTCGTAGTACGCCGAGGCGTCGGACATCACGACGTCGTACATCTCGTCGGTCTCGTGACAATCCTCGAGCT
>JAENVT010000302.1 GCA_016650435.1 Ilumatobacteraceae bacterium | reverse complement strand
CGCTATCGGCAGGTGGCCGTCGAGAAGTACGAGCTCCACGAAGGTGCCGCAGCAGTGATGGCGGTTCTGCTCGTTCGTGGCCCGCAGACAGTTGCCGAGCTGCGCTCGCGAACCGAGCGGCTGCATGGTTTCGAGTCGGCTGGCGAGGTCGAAGCCAGCCTGCACCAACTCGTCGAGAGCGCTCTCGTCAGGCTGCTGGAACGCCAAGTCGGGCAGAAGGAGCAACGTTGGCAGCAGCTGATCGCTGAGGAGGCTGAGCCTGTCGCTGGTCCGGCAACCTTTGTGCCAGCCGCGGTGGCCGGCAGCATGACCGATCGCGTCGCCCAACTCGAAGAGCGTGTCGCCAAGCTCGAATCTGCCCTCGCCGATCTGCTGTAACACGCGATGTACACACCTGCTGCGTTTTTCGAAGACGACCGGGACGTGATCGCTGCGTTCCTCGTCGAGCATCCAATGGCCCAGTTGGTGACGATGACCGATGCCGGCTTGGTCGCCACGCCGATGCCGATGCTGTACGAACCCACTCCCGACGCACCGGGCTCGCTGGTCGGTCACGTCGCACGTGCCAACCGGCAATGGGCCGACACGGTGTCGGCGGTCGAGGCGCTGGCGATCTTCACCGGAGCCAACGCCTATGTCTCGCCCAATTGGTATCCCGCGAAAGCCGAACACGGCAAGGTGGTTCCGACGTGGAACTACGAGACGGTCCACGTGCGTGGAGTGTTCGTTGTGCACGACGACACCGAGTGGAAGCGTGCGCTGGTGACTCGCTTGACGCAGCGCCACGAGTCGCAGTTCGATGTGCCATGGGCTGTGGAGGACGCTCCAGCCGACTACATCGACTCGATGCTCAAGGCGATCGTGGGCATCGAGTTGCGAATCTCGTCGATCCAGGCGAAACGCAAGCTCAGCCAGAACCGATCGGCCGAAGACATCGCCGGAACGATCTCCGGCTTGACGGCTCTCGGCGGCTCGTCCGCCAAGTTGGCCGAAGCGATGCGATTCGACAACTGACGCGCCGGTCCTTGCGCCGCATGCCGATCAAGGAGGAGAGTCATGCCACAAATCACCCCAAGTCTCTGGTTCGATACGCAGAGCGAAGAGGCGGCGGAGTTTTACTGCTCGGTCTTCCCGAATTCGAAGATCAAGAACATCACCTACTACGGCGATGCCGGACCCCGCGAGGCCGGCATGGTGCTGACGGTGGAGTTCGAGCTCGACGGCCAGACATTCATGGCGATCAACGGTGGTCCGGAGTTCACGTTCGACGAGGCGATCTCGTTCTTCATCAACTGTGCCGACCAGAAAGAGATCGACTACTACTGGGACAAGCTCGGTGCAGGCGGCCAAGAGGGTCCATGCGGGTGGCTGAAAGACAAGTACGGCCTCTCATGGCAGGTCGCCCCTGAGGGCATGGACGCGATGCTGGGCGATCCCAAGGACGAGCGCGGTCAGCGGGCCATGAAGGCGATGCTCGGCATGAAGAAGATCGACATCGCCGCGTTGCAAGCCGCCGCCGACCAGGCGTAACCCGAGTGGAGTGTTCTGCGCGCACCTGGGTGCCGCGGAACACTCCACTAGCCTTTCAGCCGAGGTTCGGCCAGCGGCGCTTCTGACGGCGGCGTATACCGGCCTTGCCCAATTTGCGATGCTCGGCGAGGGCCCATTGCCGCCTCCAGCCGTTGTAGTCGGGGCCGGTCAACTTCGGGCTGGACCCGGTGGCGCGGCGTCGACGTGAGGTCCAGAAGTCGGTGAGCGCCTCGTCGCCGAGTGTCGTCACAGCGGCCTCGATTCGGGTATTGAACCGCCGCGTCGACTCGCCTTCGACCGGGTCCAATGGGGCACCGAACACGACCTTGGTCTTGCCGGGCCTCGGCCGTTTCATGCCTTTGCCGTAGATCGCTCCGGAGCCGTCGATGAACATCGGTACGACCGAGGCGCCGGTGCGCGACGAGAGGTAGGCGGCGCCGCCTTTGAACTCCTGGCCCCAGCCGTCGGGCGAGCGACCGCCTTCGGGGTAGATCACCAGGCTCCACCCTTCCTCGATCAGTCGCTTCAATTGGTCGCTGGTCTTGCGACCAGTGACCTCGCGATCGATCGGAATCGCGTTCAGCGACAAAGCCGCAATGATCCCCTTCCATCGCGCGTCGAAGAAGAAGTCGGCCGCTGCGGCCACGACGAGTTTCGAACGCCACGGTTCTGGAATGGAGATGATCGACAGCGGGGTGTCGAGGTGACTGTGATGTGTGGGAGCGAAGATCAGCGGTGGCGGCTCATCACGCAATCGCAGGTCTTCGAGCCGGTCGGCGCCGTAGACCTCGGGCCGGGCCAAGCCGTGCACGAGTAGTCGTAGGGGACCGTTCGTCAAGATCTTGCGCGCGGCCCGCGCCGGCCCGCGCCTGGCCCACGAAGTTTCGAAATTGGCGCCGAGCTTCGACGGGTCGGGCGGAACGACGACGCCTTTCGGCACGCTGGGTTTGCGGTACGGGAAGCCAAGGTTGCGCGCCGGCTTGAGACTGCGCTGCAGCGTCGCGCTGGCGATGTCGCCGAAGCGGGTCGCCCGACGCAGCCCGGTCAGCGAGTACGGCACCGTGCGCTTGTGTCCGCGGACGCTCATTGGACGTCGGCCACCAAAAGGGACGGCACGTGGAGATGGCTGAT
>JAENVT010000301.1 GCA_016650435.1 Ilumatobacteraceae bacterium | reverse complement strand
GCCGCAACTGCGCCGACCAGCATGGGTGGTGATGCAGGCGGGGAGTTTCGGCGCCATTCCCATCGCTGCGGCACTGGCAATGCGCAAGCACTGCGTCGCCGCGCTCGCGCTGGCGATCGACGGGACCGCGGTGTGGGCCCTGTGCAAGCTCGTCAAGCGTGTCATCAAACGCGGCAGGCCAGCGGACGTTCTCGACGACGTGGTGATCACCGGCAAGACGCAACGAGGGCGCGGATTCCCATCAGGTCATGCGGCGGTGGCGACCACGCTGACCGTCATCGGTGCCCGGCTGCTGCCGCGTCCGGCGTCGCAATTGATATGGGTCGTGCCCGTGGTGGTGGGTGCAGGCCGCCAACTCGTGGGGGCCCACCTTCCACTCGATGTGGCCGGTGGTGCCGCGCTCGGCGTGACTGCCGGCAGCCTGGCCAACATCGCCCTCGACGCGATCTAGTGCCGTGATCTAGTCCCAGCGAAACAGGCGAGCCGCCAGCAGCGGAGTCGCGGCCGCCCAGATGCACAACACGATCCACGAGCGGCTGGGTTGCGTTCCCGCGTTGCTCAGTGTGTCGCGCAGCACGTCGGCAAGTGCTCCCGACGGCAGCGCATGAGCGACTGCACGAATCGCACCAGGCAACTTGGCGAACGGGATGACCATGCCGCCGAGCAACAGCAAGACGAGGTACAGCCCGTTCTGAGCGGCAAGGTTTATCTCTCCGGGCAACCTCCCTGCCAGTGTCAGGCCGACACCGGCAAAAGCCATGGTGCCGACGATCACGCCGACGATCGCCAGCAGCCAGCTCGGTGAATCCGGGTTCCATCCCAAAGCGAACGCCACCGGGATCAGCACGGCGAACTGCACGATCTCGACGGCGATCACCGAGCCGATCTTGGCGGCGATCAATCGTGGTCGTCCCAACGGTGTTGTGCCGAGACGCTTCAGGACGTGGTAGCTGCGCTCGAAGCCGGTGCCGATCCCGAGGCTGACCATCGCCGTGCTCATCGTCGCCAGGGCGAGGATGCCAGGCGCCAGGAAGTCGATCGGCTCTTTCGTATCGGTCGGCAATACATCGACCAGGCTGAAGAACACGAGCAACATCACCGGTATGCCGAGCGTCAACAACAGTTGCTCACCGTTGGCAGCAACGCGGCGTAGTTCGGCGCGCAGTTGCACGGCGACGAGTTTCATGGCTGCCTCACGGTCGATCGCCACCGATCAAACGGCGGAAGACATCCTCGAGGCGTTGCCCGCCGGCGCGCAGGTCGTGCAGCGGATGGCCGGCGTCTGCCAGCCAATCACCGAGCTGAGCCATCAGTCGCGGTTGAGGCGGGGCATCGATGACGTACTCGTCGTTGCCGACCTTGCTCGCGACGATCCCGGTTGCCTCGGCGAGCGCGCGTAGATCGAGTTCGGGATCTGTGCGAAATCGGATCTCGTCGTGGCCCTTGCGGAGTTCGGCCAACGTGGCATCGGCGACGAGAGTGCCGTGATCGATGATCACCATCCGGTCGGCCAAGCGCTCGGCCTCGTCGAGCTCGTGCGTGGCCAGCACCACAGCGCATCCGTTCGAAGCGAGATCGCGGATGATGCCACGAATCGCGTCGCGTCCGTTGATGTCGATACCCGACGTGGGTTCGTCGAGAAAGGCAACCTCGGGTTTGGCGGCCAGTGCCAGTGCCAGTGAAACGCGTTGTTGCTCGCCGCCAGAAAGCCTTCGCCACGCTGCGTTGCTCTTGGCGGTCAGTCCGACTGCCTCGACAAGCGTGGCCGCGTCGGCGCCGTTGCCGTACAGCGCTGCGTAGTGCCGCACGGTTTCCAACACCTTCGAACTGGGATAGATGCCACCCTGTTGCAGCATCACGCCCATGCGCTTGCTGAGTTGACGTTGATGAGTTGCCGGATCAATACCGAGGACCCTCACCGTGCCCGCGGTGGGCCGGCGATACCCCTCGCACACTTCGATCGTCGACGTCTTGCCGGCGCCGTTCGGGCCAAGCACTGTCGTGACGTGTCCGGCTGCTGCGGTGAACGAGATGGCGTCGACCGCGACGACGTTGCCATGGTGAATCGTCAGACGTTCGACCTCCACCGCAGCCACAGCGTGCGACCCTAGGCGACGCTCTGAGGAATTCGCTATCAAGTCGTTGGGCGATTCAACCGATCACTGGGACATGGTGCGGTTTTCCGTCGTGATGTCGGCTCTCGATGAGCAGGCTGATCTGGGTCGTAGCTTGCGCGCGATCACTCGCGCCGCACAGGCGATCCGAACCGAGGCCGAGGTGGTCGTCGTCGTGCGCGACCGCGACGCTGCGCATGCGCACTTCGCAGCTTCCACGGGTGCGTCGGTGATCGATGTCGGTCGGCCCAACCTCGCGCTTGCGCGCAATGCTGGAGCCGCGGTCGCAACCGGTCAGATCCTTGTGACCATCGATGCCGATCGGGTGATGTCACCTCTCGCGTTTGCAGAGATCGAGCGACTGCTTGCAACGGGCTGCTACGTGGGAGGCGGGGCAATCCAGCATCCCGAACGGCATTCGTTGTCGATCGATGTAGCGATGGTGATGGCCAGGTTGACGACGTACCTCAACGGGCTCGGTGGCGGGATGTACTGGTGCCGTCGCGACGACTTCGATGCGATCGGAGGTTTCGACGAGCGGGTCGCGACCGTCGACGATTTCGATTTCGCTCGGCGTCTGCGCGCCCATGGTCTGCGAACCGGACGCCGGTTCGTGAATTTGCGTCAGGCACCGGTCACGACATCGTGCCGGCCGGGCTCGGCGCGCCAATTCTCTTACGCCGTCGCCCGCTGAGCACCGGTAACCTCTCCGATCTGTGATCGATGTCCGTTTGTTGCGCGCCGACCCCGACGCGGTCCGCAACGCTCTGGCCAGGCGCCACCAGGCAGATGTGATCGACCAGCTCGAGCGAGCCATCGCCTTCGACGCCTTGTCTCGCGACATCGTCGCCAAGCGCGACGCGATCCGTGCGGAGGTCAATGACCTCTCGAAGGCCGTCGGCGAACTGCGTCGCCGGGGTGACACCAAAGGTGCCGAGGAACTGCAGTTGCGCAGTCGTGCTCTCGGTGACCACGAGCGGGTGTTGGCCAACGAGTTCGACATCGTCCAAGGCGGTCTACGCGACGTGCTGCTGCGCATCCCCAACCTTCCGCATCCCGACGCTCCCGACGGCGCCGGCGAGGAAGACAATCCGCTCGTCAAGGGGCCGGTCAATCTGGCGGCGGAATATCCCCACCACCGACGCGTGCCGCATTGGGAGACTGGCACGGTCTTGGGCATCCTCGACAACGAGCGAGCCACGAAGATCAGCGGGGCGATGTTCACCATGCAGCGCGGTGTTGGCGCGGCGCTATCCAGGGCGCTGTGTCAATACGCGCTCGATCGCAACGTCGATGCGTTCGAAGAGATTCGCCCGCCATCGCTTGTCACGACGGCGACGTTGACGGCGACCGGTCAATTGCCGAAGTTTGCCGACGATGCGTACAACGTGGAACGCGACGATTTGTGGTTGATCCCCACCGCTGAAGTGCCGCTGACATCGATCTACGCCGGCGAGGTCGTCGATTTGGAAGACCTGCCGCTGCGATTCATGGCGTACACGCCGTGCTATCGGCGCGAGGCGGGCTCTGCAGGTCGTGATACGCGCGGCATGCTGCGCGCCCACGAGTTCGACAAGGTCGAGATCCTTGCGGTGGCGACGCCAGAACAAGCGCCCGACCTGCTCACCGAGATGACCGGGCGTGCCGAGGCGTTGATCGCGGGACTCGAGTTGCCGTACCGGATCATCGAGATCTGCACCGGCGACATGGGTCAGAGCCATCACCGGAGCTTCGACATCGAGGTCTATGCCCCCGGCTGTGATTCGTGGCTGGAGGTCTCGTCGATCTCGTGGTTCAGCGACTATCAAGCGCGGCGCGCAGACATCCGCTACCGCATCGCCGGACAAAAGGGCACGCAGATTGCCCACACGCTCAACGGTTCGGCGCTCGCCGTCCCGCGGGTGTGGGCAGCCATCGTCGAGAACTATCGCGAACCGGATGGCAGCGTCGTGGTGCCCGACGCGTTGCGACCGTACATGCGCGGTGTCGAGCGGATCACCGAGCGATGAGCGATCTGGCGTCGCGGCGCGCGGACTACGAGTCCGCCGGTCTCGATGTCGGCGATGTCGACGCGAGCCCGCTCGTCCAGTGGCAGCAGTGGTACGACCAGGCCGCGGAGGGCGGCT
>JAENVT010000300.1 GCA_016650435.1 Ilumatobacteraceae bacterium | reverse complement strand
GTGCTGCGCTATCGCGACCTGGCGCGTGGACTGTTGACGATGATTCCTGTGCTCGTCGCGGTCGGCACATCGGCGGTGCTCGTGCGAGTGCTCAACATCACGCTCAGCCCGTTGTCGACAGTCGGTGGACCATTGGTGGTTGCGACATGTGCGGAGTTTTCCGTTTTGCTCATCGCCCGCTACGCAGAGGAACGCAATCGCGGTTTCGATCCCGAGGTCAGCACGCACATGGCCGCACGTCGCACCGGGCGGGCGTTCTTCACATCAGCGCTGACAACGCTCGGCGGCTTCGCCGTGTTGATGTTCTCGTCGCTGCCATTGCTCGCTGACTTCGGAACCGTCGTCACGATCAACATCGGCGTCGCCTTGTTGTCGGCACTCGTCGTCGTGCCACCGCTCGTCAAAGAAGCTGATCGCCGGGGTCTGCTGGCGATGGGCCCGGCATCAGACTCGGACCCGTCGCGTTCGGGTCGGGCGGCTGCCGGTTGGGTCGGCGGAGCCTTGATTGCGGTGCTCGGCATCGCAATCGTGATTGCCTCCGTACGCGAAGACAAGGTTGTGGCGATCACGGTGCAGGCTGCCTCCAGCGTCGAGGCGCCCGCCACCATCCCACCGCCCACGACCGCTGCACCGTCGACGACGTCACTGCCGCCAGGCGACACCTTGCCTGCCGGTCCAACCGATCGACCGACCGGTCTCGTCGCCGGCGCGTTCTGGGACGCTCTGACCAAGGTGGGCGTCGATCCCGGTATCGCCCGCTGTGCAGCCGACGACCTGTTGGCCAACACCTCCGAGGCCGATCTCCTGGCGCTCGGCATTGCCTCAGCACCTCGACCACCCGAAGTCAATGCGCTGCTCGACGCCTCAGCCAAGCGGTGCGGTGTAACCCAAGCTCAGCTCGACGCGGCAGCCGCGGGGTAGTTGCTGCGCTGCCGCTCGTAGACCTGCACATACCCGTCGACCATTCGTTCGACAGAGAAGCGCTGCCGAACCTGCTCGCGACACACTCGACGATCGATGCGATCAAGCGACAACAGACCGTTGATCAATTCTCCATCGCTGTCACCAAGAAATCCGGTGACGTCGTGCTCGACGATCTCTGGTGCAGCCCCCTGCGGGCAACCGACCACCGGTGTACCGCATGCCATTGCCTCGAGCATGACCATGCCGAATGGTTCGCGCCAGCTGATGGGATTCAGCAGCGCTGCCGCCGAAGCAAGCAGCTCGCGCTTACCGTCGGCATCGACCTCGCCGAGATAGATGACATCGTCACCCAGATGCGGCTTGACGAATTCCTCGAAGTAGGCGATCTCGTGCGGCTCGCGCATTTTAGCGGCGATCTTCAGACGCATCCCCGCGGCGCGAGCGACAGCAATGGCTCGATGCACACCCTTGTTCTCTGTCATCCGCCCGAGCAGGGCAACATATCCGCCGTCGCCGGCACCAAAAGGATAGTCGTCGACGTTGATGCCGTGGTGCACGACGGCGTCGACTGGCAGATGCGTCGACGATGCGTGCGATTGCGAGATTGCCACCAGCGCAACACGCGGCACCGATGCGCCGAACACCGCGTTGTACGTGCGAGTGAATGGATTGTGGTTCGTCGTTACCACGGGAAGATTGGGATAACGCGCCGAGTAGATCGGCCCGGCAAGCGTGTTGTCATGAACGACGTCACAGTTCTTGACCAACTCGTACGCCCCGATGACATGTTCCAGTTCGATGCTGGCCCGTCCCATGCGAACCGTATCTTCGGCGGGGATCACCGATGCCTTCGGCACCGGGCATTGCGAATGAGGATGGCAGACCAACAGGACCTCGTGACCGGCGGCCTGCAGCCCGCGGGCCAACTCGTCGAGCACGGCTTCGGTTCCACCATAGGCAGGTGCCGGCACAGGCAACCAGGGCGGGGCGATGATGGCGATGTCCATGAGCTGTTGCCTCGATGCCGGCGATTACCGGAGCTTCCGGACTGTCTCCGAACCGACGACATTCGCGCCATCGGTACGCAACGCCAGATCGCTGGAGCGAACGGGCGCTGACGACTGCAACCGAGTCAGGAAGTTGCGCGCCCACCGGTGCACGTCGTTGTGCTGAACAGCGGCTCGCATGGTCTTGAGTCGCGCGGCACGTTCGACGGCAGGCATCTCGATGGCCGCGACGAGTGACCGCTTGATCGCCTCGATGTCGTAGGGGTTCACGATCAATGCGCCATCGAGGTCTTGCGCCGCGCCGGCAAACTCACTGAGGACAAGCGCGCCCTGGAGATCGCCGCGGGCAGCTGCGAATTCCTTGGCGACCAGGTTCATGCCGTCGGCTAGCGACGTGACGACGAGCGCGTTCGCGGCCCTGAACCACGCGGCCATTTCGACCTCGTCGAGTGTTGTGTCCATGTAAACGACCGGCACGGAGCCGTTGGCGCGCGCGTGCTTGCCGTTGATTCTGGCAATCAACGCTTCGACCTCTTCGCGCTCGTCTTCGTACGCCCGGACATCAGCACGGCTGGGCACCGCGACCTGGACGAACGCACACTTCTCCTTGTCGAGGCGGCCTTCGTCGAGCAACTCACCGAACGCCCGCAGTCGTTGAGATATCCCTTTGGTGTAGTCGAGCCGGTCGATGCCGAGGAAGATCGATTCGACACCGAGGTCGTCTTGGTGCTGCTTGGCCTGTTCGCCGGCCTTCTCACCGAGTGCGTCCCAATGAGCGAAGTCGATGGAAATGGGGAACGCATCGACATCGACGACATGTACACCGTCGAACAAGGCATGCCCTCTGGTTCGGGCGTCGACCAGGCGATCTGCGGCAGCAACGAAGTTGGCGACATCCTCGGCGACCTGGAACCCCAGGACGTCGGCGCCGAGCATCCCCTTGATGACTTCCTTGCGCCACGGAAGCATCGAGAACAACTGAGCGTTGGGAAATGGGATGTGCAGGAACAGGCCGATGTGCAGGTCTGGTCGCTTGGCACGGATCATCGCCGGCGCAAGAAGCAGGTGGTAGTCGTGAACCCACACCGTTCCGCCGAGCGGGGCAATGCGCGTGACCGCGGTAGCAAACCGGCGGTTGACGATCCGGTACGAATGCCACCATTCGCGCTTCAGTTCGACCTTGCGCAGGCGGCCGTGGAACAGCGGCCACAGGATTGCGTTCGAGAACCCGCTGTAGTACCGCTCGACCTCGTCGGGCGACAACGTCACCGGGTGAAGCTGCAGGTCACCGTAGTCGAACTGTTTCAGGCTGCCAGCCTCCGGGCCGCCCCAGCCGACCCAATGTGTGCCGGCTTCCGTGACCGACGACAACGCCGATGCCAAACCCCCGGGACTGGAATGGAACTGCCCGTCAGCGCTGACTTCGACCGGCAGCCGATTGGCCGCCACGACGAGTCCATTGATCACAACAGGCCCTTTCATGTTCATCCCAGCAAAAGCCCGTCCGCTATACCCGATCGTACCCCGGTCGAAACCTGGACGGCGCAGATGTTCATCTCTTCGTCATGAGTGGTACGAAATCCCGTAAGAAAGCAGGTAAGAAGGGGTGTGCAGCAAATGGTGATCGCCGTTGACGTCGACGGAACGCTGTTCGACGGCATTGGCGTCGCCGACGAGGCCGTCGAAGCGCTTCGTGTAGCCCGGGCTGACGGCCACACGCTGGTCATTGTCACAGGTCGACGTTGGGAAGAGCTCGACTATGTCGTACCCGACGTACTGGCGTTGACCGAGCGGGCGATATGCGAAGAGGGCGGTGTGCTTGTGAATGTTGGCACCTCCGAACTCACGCTGCTCGCCGATCCAGCAGAGGTCGACCTCATCGCCGCGCTGCGGGCTGCCGGCGTTCCGAACCTCGACATCGGTCACGTCGTCATCGGCGCGCCAACAACTTCACTCGACGTCGTGACGGAGGTGCGCGATCGTGTCGGCAGCCAGCGCAGAGTCATCACCAACAAGGGCTCGATCGCGTTGACGCCGGCAGGCTGCGACAAGGGCACGGGCTTACGGGCGGCGATTGCAGAGCTGCATCTCGAGGAGCTTGCGATCATGGCGATCGGAGACGCATCGAACGACGTACCGATGTTCAACATCGCCACGATCGCCGTTGGCGTCGCTAACTCCGACGACGCTGTTCGAGCTTCCGGCGTACATTTGACCACGGCCAGTTTCGGATCCGGCGTCGCGGAGGCCCTTCGACGCCATCTGACGGCTCGGCCGCCGGATTGACTTTGGTCGCAATCGAACCGTTGGAGGCGACAGCCGCCTCATCCGTGCGGAGCTCGCGGACAGCAACGACACCATCGTCGATGCGTATGTTGAAACGCCGGTCGACCAGACGAACGCCGACCAACAACAGATCGTCTTCGATAGCACCGGGAATCGGGTCGACCTTCAGACCCAGGGCATCGTCGGGTTCGAGCCCCAACATTATTCGCAGCAACAAGAACGGCGTTGCTGCCGCCCAGGCCTGTGGCGAACACGACGTCGGGAACGGAATCGGCGTCTCGACGTCGGCTCGATCGAGCCCGCTGAACAGTTCGGGGAGCCGGCCTTGCCACGACTCGGAAGCAGCGAGCAGGCCGTTGGCAACGGTCAAGGCGTGCGCATCGAATCCGTACGCCTTCAGGCCGGCAGCACACAACGCACCGTCGTGAGGCCACACCGTCCCGCAGTGGTAGCTCATCGGGTCATAGGCACGCTCGTCGTCGGCCAGCGTCCTGATCCCCCATCCATTCCACATCGGCCGCGACATCAACCGCTCGGCAATCAACGCGGCGCGGTCGTCGTCGACGATTCCGCTCCACAGGCAGTGACCGATGTTGGACGTCAACGAATCGACGTGTTCCTTGTCGGGCCCCAGCGCGACCGCGTACCAGCCGTGCTCCTCCAGCCAGAAGTCGCGATTGAATCGCGTCTTGAGCTCGGCCGCCAGCTTCGAGTGAAGGGCCACAGTTTCGGGATCACCAAGCCTCGCGGCGATCGCGGCGCGGGCTCGATGAGCGGCATAGGCATAGCCCTGCACCTCGCACAGCGCCAGCGGCGTTTCGGCAACGCGGCCATCGCGATAACGAATCCCATCGTTCGAATCCTTCCAACCCTGGTTGGTCAATCCGCGATCTGACGTCTTCTGATATTCGATGTACCCGTCGCCGTCCCTGTCGCCGTACTCGGCCATCCACGCAAACGCTCGATCGGCGTTGGGTAACAACTTCCGCAAGGCGTCCTCGCCGAGGCCCCAGCGACTGAGCTCGCCGAGCAAGACGACGAACAGCGGCGTTGCGTCGACGGAGCCGTAGTACGTGCTGCCGCCGGTCAGCGTCGGTGCGTCGATACCGAGATAGCGCGTCTCGTGCATGATGCGCCCCGGCTCTTCCTCCGATGCAAGGTCGACCTCGTCGCCTTGCAGTTCGGCGAGTGCTTCAAGAACACCTATCGCCAGCGTCGGGTCGATCGGTAGAGCCATGTACGCGCTGATCAGCGCGTCGCGGCCGAACAGCGTCATGTACCACGGTGCGCCGGCGGCGATGACCGGTCGGTGACGGCCCGTTGGATCGTGCAACCGCAAGGCGCCGATGTCTTCGACCGAGCGGTCGTATGCCGCGCTGAGCTGCCGATTGGCCGATCGCAACTTCGGCACCGACGACAGCCAACCCTCGTTGCGATTGGCCGCATTTGGGAGGTTCGGATGGTGGTGTCGGCGCTCGATCCATGAGGTGCCGAGGGCAACGGTGAGATCGAGTTGCAACATACACACGCCATGCCGCTCGATGTTGACGCTCCAGACGAATCCACGAGTCGACACCTGCACGGGAGGTCCGTCGACGCTGAGCTCTGCCTGCCGGTGAACGTCTCCGAGGCGCCAGCTGAACAGGAGGCTGTTTTCTTTGACCTCCAGCGAGTGCTCGCCTTCGCTACTCGGTCGGCCTTCCTTGATCGCAAAGACGTCGGCGAAGTCGGCGGCAACCTCCAGTTCGACGACTGCCGATACCGCCGAGGCAGTGGTGTTGCGCAACTCGAT